>JAVBPM010000048.1:0-9536 GCA_031549605.1 Oscillospiraceae bacterium
TGGCGGCGACTGCGTCACCCCCTCACAGGCATCGATGATTGGTGAGCAGCTGGGCGTCGACTGTCCCGCCTTTGACCTCAACGCCGCCTGCGCCGGGTTTGTCTACGCGCTCGACCTGGCCGCGCTCTATCTCAACGGTGGCCGCTACCGCCATATCCTGATTGTCACCTGCGAGCAGATGTCGCGCCACGTCGACTGGACCGATCGCGCCACCTGTGTGCTGTTCGGCGACGGCGCCGCCGCCTGCGTGGTCACCACCGGCGACTCACTGCGCTACCTCAAGCTGACCGGCAAGGGCAACCACGGCATCCTGCACCTCGCCAACGGCAACGGCAACACCCCGTTTGCCGACAAAAAGCCCGCCGGAACACTGCATATGAACGGCCAGGAAGTATTCAAATTTGCCGTCGGCACCGTAGAAAAGGAGCTGACCGCCGCCATGAACGCCACATCACTCAAGCTCGACAGCGTCGACCACTTCCTGCTGCATCAGGCCAACAGCCGCATTATAGACGCCATCATCTCGCGCCTCAAGGCGCCCGCCGAAAAGTTCGCCACCAACATCGCCGACACCGGCAACATCTCGTCGGTCTCCATTCCCCTGCTGCTCGACCAGATGCTGGCCGACGGCCGCATCCAAGTCGGCGACACTCTTGTACTGTCCGCCTTTGGTGCGGGCATGACCACCGGCACTGCCGTGATGACCTGGGCGTAGCCCGGTTTTCAATATCGAACAATCAATAAATTTTTGGAGGGAACCATCATGTTAGAAAAAATTACCGCCATCATCAACAACCACACCGGCGCCGACGCTGCCATCACCGCCGAGACCACCTTTGCCGACCTCGGCATCGACTCACTCGACACCGTCGAAATCCTCATGGCGCTGGAAGACGAGTTCAACGTCACGGTCGAGATGAACGAAAATATCAAGTCGGTCGGTGACCTGATGAAGGCCATCGAGGCCGCCCAGTAGGCAACGCTATGCTGCACACACCGCTTCAACAGCTGGTCGGCATCGAGCAGCCCATTTTTCAGGGCGCCATGGCGTGGATCAGTGACGCCAGACTGGCCGCCGCCGTCTCTAACGCAGGCGGTCTGGGCATTATCGCCGGCGGCAACGCGCCCACCGACTACGTACGCGAGCAAATAATCAAGTGCAAAGCGCTGACAAGCAAACCCTTCGGCGTCAACATCATGCTGATGAGCCCGTACGCCGACGAAATCGCGCAGGTCGTCGCCGAGCAAAAGGTGGCCGTCGTCACCACCGGCGCCGGCAACCCCGCCAAGTACATGGAGCTGTGGAACAGCGTCGGCATCAAGGTCATTCCCGTCGTGCCCTCCACAGCCATCGCGCGGCTGGTCGAGCGCTGCGGCGCGGTGGCTGTAATCGCCGAGGGCGGTGAAAGCGGCGGCCACATCGGCGAGCTGACCACCATGGCGCTCGTGCCGCAGGTCGTCGACGCCGTCAACATCCCCGTCATCGCCGCCGGTGGCATTGCCGACGGGCGCGGCGTAGCGGCAGCACTCATGCTGGGCGCCATCGGCGTACAGGTCGGCACCGCGTTTTTGGTTGCCCACGAGTGCCATATCCACCCGACCTACAAGGAGAAAGTGCTCAAGGCCAAGGACATCGACACCATCTCCACCGGCAAGCGGCTGGGTCACCCCGTCCGCTCGCTGAAAACGCCCTTTTCGCGCAATCTGTTCGCCTGCGAGTACGACAGCAGCATCAGCAACGACGACCTCGAACAGATGGGCGTCGGCGCGCTGCGACTGGCCGCCGTCGACGGCGACAAGGACAAGGGCTGCTTCCTCGCCGGACAGATTTCCGGCATGATTAAAACCGAGCGCAGCTGCGCCGAAATTATCAACGACCTGATGGGTTCGGCCGAACACCTGCTCAGTGGGGCACCGAAATGGGTAAAATAGCCTTTGTATTCGCCGGTCAGGGCGCGCAAAGCGTTGGTATGGGCGAGGATTTGTACCAATCCAACGACGCCGCCCGCGCCGTGTTTGACGCCGCCGGTGAGGACGTAAAGCGGTTGTGCTTTACAGGGCCGATCGAGCAGCTCAACCTGACCAAATACACCCAGCCCTGCCTGTTTACCGTCGACTACGCCTGCGCGCAAGCGCTGCGCGCCAGCGGCTTAACGCCAGACGGACTGGCCGGCTTCTCGCTGGGCGAGGTGCCCGCCGCCGCCTTTAGCGGCCTTCTCAGCTTTGACGACGCGCTGGCCTTTGTCGCGCAGCGCGGCACGGCTATGCACGACTGCGCGCTGGCCAACCCGGGTGCCATGTTCGCCGTGCTCAAGCTGACCGACCGCGTCGTCGAGACCATCTGCGCCAATCTATCGGACGCCTACCCCGTCAACTACAACTGCCCCGGCCAGCTTGTCGTCGCCTGTGCCGACCGCTGCGCCGACGCACTGCAGCAAGCGGTAAAAGACGCCGGGGGCCGTTCCATGAAGCTGCAAGTAAGCGGCGCGTTTCACAGCCCCTACATGAACGCCGCCGCCACCCAGCTGACCGACATCCTCAAAAACATCGCATTTCAACCGCCCACCCTGCCGCTTTACGCCAACGCGACCGCCCAGCCCTACGGCGACCCGCGTGACCTGTTGGCACGGCAGGTCAACAGCCCGGTGCGCTGGCGCCAAACCATAGAGACCATGATAGCCGACGGCTTCGACACCTTTATCGAGGTCGGCCCCGGCAAGACCTTGACCGGCCTGATAAAGAAAATCAGCGCCGACGTCAGCACCCACAACGTGTTTGACGCCGCGTCGCTAACCCAAACACTATCGGAGGTACGCCCATGTTAACCGGAAAAACCGCCGTTGTCACCGGCGCCTCGCGCGGCATTGGCCGTGCCGCGGCGCTAGAGCTGGCGCGCCAGGGCGCCAATGTCGCCGTAGTCTACGCCAACAACCACGCTGCCGCCGAGGCGGTCTGCGCGCAAATCGCCGCGCTCGGCGTCAAAACAAAAGCCTACGCCTGCGACGTCGCCGACTTTGACCAGAGCAAAAGCGTCTGCGACGCCATCGCTGCCGACTTCGGCGGCGTCGACATTCTGGTCAACAATGCCGGCATCACCAAGGACACGTTGCTGCTGCGCATGAGCGAAAGCGACTTCGACAGCGTGATGGCCGTCAACCTCAAGGGTGCCTTTAATTTCACCAAGCATCTGGCGCGCGGCCTGATGAAGTCACCGGCCGGTCGCATCATCAATATCGCGTCGGTCAGTGGCCTAATGGGTAACCCCGGCCAAGCCAACTACGCCGCCGCCAAGGCGGGGCTGATTGGCATGACCAAGACGCTGGCGCGCGAGCTGGCAAGTCGCAACGTCACCTGTAACGCCGTGGCGCCCGGCTTTATCGACACCGACATGACTAAGGATTTGCCGCAAAGCGTCCTTGACTACGCCAACACCGCCATACCGCTCAAACGCATGGGACGCGCCGAGGAAGTGGCCGCCGTGGTCGCCTTTTTGGCCTCCGACGCCGCCGCTTACATCACCGGCGAGGTCATCCGCGTCGACGGCGGCATGGCTATGTAAGGAGAAATGAGCATGAAAAGAGTCGTCATCACCGGACTCGGCTGCATCACGCCGATTGGCAACGACGTCGACAGCTTTTGGGACAGCCTGACCGCTGGCCGTCACGGCTTTGGCCCCATCACCAAGTACGATGCCGCCGCGCTGGGCATGAAGGTCAACGTCGCCGCCGAGGTCAAAGACTTTAGCGCCGAGCAATACATGGAGAAAAGCGACATCCGCCGCACCGACCTCTACACGCAGTATGCGCTGGCCGCCGCGTCGCAGGCGGTAGCCGAAAGCGGCATTGTCGGCGCGGTCGACCCGACGCGCCTCGGCGTGTACATCGGCTCGGGCATCGGTGGACTGCAAACGCTGCTGAACGAGGCGGAAAAGTTCTTTACCAAAGGGCCGGCACGCATCTCGCCCTTCTTTATCCCCATGATGATTGCCAACATCGCGTCGGCCATGGTGGCCATGAAATACAACGCGCAGGGTCCCAACCTGCCCGTCGTGTCGGCCTGCGCCACCTCGACACACGCCATTGGCGAGGCCTTCCGCGCCATCAAGTACGGCCACGCCGACGCCATCATCACCGGAGGCAGCGAAGCCACCGTCAACCCGCTGGCCATGGGCGGCTTTACCAACTGCATGGCGCTGACCAACGACAACAACCCCGACAGCTGCTGTACGCCCTTTGACGCCCGCCGCAGCGGCTTTGTCATGGGCGAGGGCGCCGGCGTGCTGGTGCTGGAGGAATACGAACACGCCAAGGCGCGCGGCGCACATATCTACTGCGAAGTTTCCGGCTACGGCAACAGCTGCGACGCCTACCACATCACAGCGCCGCACCCCGAGGCGCTGGGCGGAATCGCCATGATTCAGCAAACCATCGCCGAGTCGGGTCGACAGCTCGACGAGCAGCTCTACATCAACCCGCACGGCACCTCCACGCCGCTCAACGACAAAACCGAGACGCTGGCGCTCAAACAGGCGCTGGGCGAGCTGGCCTACAAAGTGCCCGTCAGCTCCACCAAGTCGATGACCGGCCATATGCTGGGTGCGGCGGGCGCTGTCGAAGCCATCGCGTCAATCAAGGTGCTGCAAACGGGGCTCATCCCGCCGACACTCGGCTACCAACAGCCCGACTGCGACTGCGACCTCGACTATTTGCCCAACACCGCACGGCAGCAAGCCGTTAACAAGGCCATGTCCTTCTCGCTCGGCTTCGGCGGCCACAACGCCGGTCTGTTCTTCAACACTGTGGAATGAGGTGCTTATGGAAACCAAAAACATACAGGAAATCGTCAACATTTTCGATGCCAGCCAGCTGACGTCGCTGGAGATTACCGAGGGCGACCGCACTATCAAGCTCAAGCGCGAGCTGACGGCCGCCGCACACGTGTCGGCTGTGCTGCCGACGCCGGTAGCTGCTGTGGCGGCACCGACCGCGCCGCAAGCCGTCGACACCATTGACTTCAACAAGCTGCACGAGGTCACCTCACCGCTGGTCGGCGTTTTTTACTCGGCACCCTCGCCCGACGCGCCGCCCTTTGTCACCATCGGCAGCAAGGTCAGCAAAGGCGACATCCTCTGCATCATTGAAACCATGAAGCTGATGAACGAGGTCGCCGCCGACACCGACGGCGAGATCGTCGACATCTGCGTCAAAAACGGCGACATCGCCGAGTACGGCCAAGTGCTGTTCAAAATCATCTGAGGTGAGCTATGAACAGAGACGAAATTAAAACCATCATCCCGCACCGGGAGCCGATGCTGCTCATCGACACCGTCGAGCTGGTCGACGGCGTAGCCGTCGGCAACTACACCGTGCGCGGCGACGAGTTTTTTCTGCAAGGGCATTTCCCGGGCAATCCCGTCGTGCCCGGTGTCATACTCTGCGAAATGATTGGCCAAACCTCCTGCCTGCTGCTGGACGAGAGCCTGCGCGGCCACACCCCCTACTTTGTCGCCATGAACAACGTCAAATTCCGCAACAAGGTCAGCGTCGGCGATTGCGTGCATATCGAGTGCCGGTTGCAACGCGTCAAGGGACCGTTTCACTTCATTCAGGGCGCGCTGTCGGTCGACGGCAAGCTGTGCACGTCGGGCGAGTTCTCCTTTGCCGTAATGAAAGGCGAGTAGGCTATGTTTTCCAAAATTTTAGTCGCCAACCGTGGCGAGATTGCCGTGCGCGTCATCCGCGCCTGCAAAGAAATGGGCATCGCCACCGTCGGTGTCTTTTCCGAGGCCGACCGCACCGCGCTGCACGTCAGTCTGTCCGACGAGAGCTATTGCATCGGCCCCGCCCAGTCCAAGGACAGCTATCTCAACCAGCAGTCGCTGATTGCCATCGCCAAGGCATCGGGCGCGCAGGCCATTCACCCCGGCTACGGTTTTCTGTCCGAAAACGCGCAATTTGCCGCGCTCTGTGTGTCAAACGGCATCGCCTTTATCGGCGCACCGGCCGACGTCATCACCAAAATGGGCGACAAGGACGCCGCCAAGAAAACAATGCGCGACGCCGGCGTGCCCGTTATCCCCGGCTGCGATTTGGTCGACAGTCTGGCACAGGGACGCGCCGAGGCCAAAAAAATCGGCTGTCCCCTGCTGATAAAAGCCCGTTCGGGTGGCGGCGGTCGAGGCATCCGGCTGGTGGAGCATCTCGACCAGTTCGACAACCATTACAACTCAGCCGTGGCTGAGGCACAAGCCGCCTTTGGCGACGGCGCCGTCTACATGGAAAAATATCTCAAGCCGGTCAAGCACATTGAGATGCAGATTCTGGCCGACAGCCACGGCAACGTCGTCTGTCTCGGCGAGCGCGACTGCTCGGTGCAGCGCAAAAACCAAAAGATGATTGAGGAAAGCCCGGCGGTGCTGCTGCCCGTCGAAACACGCCAACGCATGATTGAGACCTCGGTCAAGGCAGGGCAAGCCGCCCGCTACGTCGGCGCCGGCACCATCGAGTACCTGTTCGACCGCGACGGCAACTTCTACTTTATGGAGATGAACACCCGCCTGCAGGTAGAGCACCCCGTCACCGAAATGGTGACCTGGCTCGACTTGGTCAAGTGGCAAATCCGCATCGCCGCGGGATTGCCGCTCACCTTCGGGCAAAAAGACGTCGAGCCCAAGGGCCACGCCATCGAGTGCCGCATCAACGCCGAAAACCCCTACCAAAACTTTCGCCCGTCGGTCGGCACCATCGGGCTGCTGCACGTGCCCGGCGGCCCGTGGGTGCGCTTCGACACCGCCGTTTATCAGGGCTACAGCATTCCGCCCTTTTACGATTCGATGATCGGCAAGCTGATTGTGCTGGCCAAAACACGCGACGAGGCCATCCGCAAGATGAAGGCGGCGCTGTGTGAGCTCATCATTGAGGGCGTTGAAACCAACGCTGAGTTTCAATCCGAGCTGTTGTCGGCCAAGGCCTTTGTCGACGGCAGCTACACCACCGATTTTCTTGAACACGCCACGCCCAACACTGCGAAAGGGTGATTGAATGCAATTCCGAAAGCCGAAAAACACACTCGAGGGCTACGCCAGCCTCAAGTCAGCGCCCGTCGAGGATCTGACCGAGCTGACCGTCACCTGCCCCAAGTGCCAAAAAGCCACACCGGCCGCCGAACTGACCGAGCTGCTGGGCGTCTGCCCCTACTGCAGCCACCACTTCAAAATGACGCCGCGCCACCGCATCGCCATGCTGTGCGACAGCGGCAGCTTTGACGAGCACGACGCCGAGCTGACCTCGCACAACCGGCTCGACTTCCCCGACTACGACAAAAAGCTAACCAACGCGCGGCTCGACAGCGGCGAACACGAGGGTGTTCTGACCGGAACCGCCACCATTGACGGCCACGCCACGGCGCTCTTTGTCATGGACGCCCGCTTTATGATGGGCAGTATGGGCAGCATCGTCGGCGAAAAAATTACGCGACTATTTGAGTACGCCACCGCCCACCACCTGCCCGTTATCGGCTTCACCGTGTCGGGCGGCGCGCGTATGCAGGAGGGTATCCTGTCGCTGATGCAAATGGCCAAAACCAGCGGCGCGGTGAAAAAACACAGCGACGCCGGTCTGCTCTATATCTGCCTGCTGACCGACCCGACCACCGGCGGCGTGACCGCCAGCTTTGCCATGGAGGCCGATATTATTCTAGCCGAGCCTTCCGCGCTCATCGGCTTTGCCGGGCCGCGCGTCATTGAACAAACCATCCGCAAAAAGCTGCCCGACGGCTTCCAGCGCGCCGAGTTTTTGCTCGAGCGCGGCTTTGTTGACGACATTGTCGGTCGCAAACGGCAAAAAAGCACGCTGTCAACCCTTCTCGCTTTACACGAAAGAGAGGTGCGCGCATGACCGCCTTTCAACGGCTCAAAGCCGCGCGCGCCAAGGATCGCATGACTTCGGTCGACTACATAGACGCGCTGTTCACCGACTTTTGCGAGCTGCACGGCGACCGCCGTTTTGGCGACGACGCCGCCATTATTGCCGGTATCGCGCGGCTCAACGCCACGCCCGTCACCGTCATCGCCATTGAAAAGGGCAAGACCATCAAGGACAAGAGCCACCGCAACTTTGGCATGGCGCACCCCGAGGGCTACCGCACGGCGCTGCGCCAGATGAAGCTGGCGGAGAAATTCAACCGTCCCGTCATCTGTCTGGTTGACACCTCGGGCGCATACTGCGGCATCGGCGCCGAGGAGCGAGGGCAAGGGCTGGCCATTGCCGAAAACCTGATGGAAATGATGGCGCTCAAAGTGCCCATTGTCACCGTGCTCATCGGCGAGGGCGGCAGCGGCGGCGCGCTGGCGCTGGCCGTTGCCAACGAGGTTTGGATGCTGGAAAACGCCGTCTACTCGGTTATATCGCCCGAGGGCTGTGCCAGCATTCTGTGGAAGGACAGCAGCCGCGTCGAACAGGCCTGCGACTGCCTCAACATGACCGCCGAGGATCTCAAGGAGCTGGGCGTCATCGACAAAATCATCTGCGAAAACAGCGCGTTGCTGCGCGTACTCAAAAACGAGCTGGCGCACTTTGTCCTTAAAAATGCTGCCACTGACGGCATGCAGCTGGCCGAGCAGCGCTACCAACGCTTCCGCAAAATCGGGGTGCCGCATGATTAAAATAGTCACCGATTCGACCGTCTGCATCAAGCGCGCCGAAGCGCAGACACAGGGGCTTACCGTCATCGGCGTCGGCTACGGCTCGCCGCACCGCACCTTTCAGGAATCCTACTCCGACACCAACGGCGACTTTGAGTCGCTGCTCAAGCAAAACAAGGAGCTGACCACCAGTCAGCCCCACCCCGCCGCCTTTCTCAGCTGCTTCAACGATCTGACAGGCGCCGGACATCAGGTGCTCTGCCTGACGCTGTCGTCACGGCTCAGCGGCACCTACAGCGCGGCCTACACCGCCGCGCAGCAGTGCGGTGCCAACGATATCGCCATTGTCGACAGCCAGGCCACCGCCGGTGGGCTCTATCTGCTGGTGCTGCAAGCACAGCGCCTAATTGCACAGGGCAACACACTGGAGCACGTCGTGACAGCACTGAACGCCATGCGCGACAAGGTGTCTATGATTTTCTCGGTCGACGACATGACCCGGCTACGCAAAAGCCGCCGCATCGGCTTTGTGCGCATGAGCGTTGGCTCAATGCTCAACATCAAGCCGCTGCTGCGCTGTCAAAACGGCGGCGTCGTGTCCGACGGTGTGGCGCGCGGTAACGCCGAAATCATCCGTCGCCTGACCCGCGACCTGCCCGACAGCACGGGCGACATCGTCGTCAACTACGTCGGCAGCCACAGACAGGCCGCCAACATCTATACCATTATCAAAGACAAGTACCCCGACCGCGCCATCCATTTGCAAAAGCTGGGACCGGTACTGGCCACCCACCTCGGACTCGAGGTCGTCGCTGTTTGCTGTCTGCTGCGCTGACCAGTCCTCATAAAAACATACCCCGACCTGACCGGTCGGGGGATGTTTTTATCTGTTGTC
>JAVBPM010000055.1:0-7889 GCA_031549605.1 Oscillospiraceae bacterium
GCAAGCAAGGAGGTGGCCTATGAACGCTTCCCCACCCGACCCCGGTGCTCGACCGCTGCTCGACTGGCTCAAGCGCCCGCCCTTTTTCGCGTACACGCTGTTCTACACCCTGCCGATGTTGCTGGTGGCCGTTGGTCTGGTGCTGGCCTACGCCACGCCGGGACTCGGCTACAACCCCGACTGCATCGACGAGGCCGACCACGGTCTGACCATGCTGCACTTGCTGCTCACCGTCATGGCGTTGCCGCTGCTGCTCAATGGCGTCTGCCTGTGGCTGCTGCGTGCCGCCGCGCGACGCGACGACGCCGGCCGGCTGCGTAGCCACCTCACCCTGCTGCGCGTGTCTGTCTTTTTCTCACTACTGCCCGCCGGGCTGCTGTGCACCATGACCTTTGACGGGTTCGGGCTTATGCGCCCGCTGCTGTTTCTGCTGTTGCTGGCACATACGCTGCTGCTCGACCGACTGCTCTCCGCGTTCCACGCCGCAACGCGCAGCGGCAACTACCCCGACGCACACATCGCGCTATTCGCCGTCTGCGCCGCACTAACCGTGCTGACGCCGGTCGCCAGCACGCTGTGGCTGAGCCAGCACTCGCTACCCCTCACGGTGGTCACCGCCGTACTGCTGGCAGCGCTATTTTTAGGGCAAGCGCTGCTGCTACTCGACTACAATAAGGCTCGGCGCTAACCAGCGCCGAGCCTTTAGACTGTCAAAAAAGCGCGCATCGCAAAACCAGTGTCAGAAAAGATAGAAAACGGCGACAGAAGGCTGCTTTTTGATCCGCGGTTAATGGTTTGCGGCGCATCGACAAAGTCGCTGCGCCACAATGGTTTTACTTGCTGCAGAAACGCTGTCCTAGCGTACCATCGTACGCCGACGGACAGCGTTTCTTTGCCTGCGCACTTCTTTGTCAGTCTGCAGCGTGTCAAAAAACAAGTTTTTGACACGCTGAAGGCTCGGCGCTAACCAGCGCCGAGCCTTATCCTACTCCATCGCCGCGTCGAGCAGCGGCAGCACCTGCTCCAGCGCCGCGATGTTGGCGGCCAGCATCTTGTGCTGCCAGCGGTCGGGCGCTAGCTTGGTAATGGCCTTGCTGCTCTTGCTCAACAGCGACAGCAGCGGCGCGCGCGCCGCTTGCAGTGCCGACTGCTCCACAACTTGCCCGTCGAGCAGCGCGGCGGCGACATCGAGCGCCGCCAGCCGGTTTTTCTGCAACGTGTGCTGTGCCGTGCCGACGGCAAAGCGTTGCCCCGCCGCCTGCGTGCGCGCGCGCATATCGGCCACCGCCGCCCGCGCCGTCACGCCTTGACACCCACAAACAGCACGGCAAAGACAATCAGCTGCCGCGTCTTAATCCAAACGCCGTACTTTGGCTTCATGCGCGTTTTCTGCGCCACAGCACCGCGCCGCCAATGGCCAGCACCAGCACGCCGCCCAGCGCCAGCGCCACAATCAGCGCATTGTCGCTATCCGACGGCGGCGGCGGTGCAATCGGTTCGGTGGTCGGCGCGGCTGTTGCGCTTGGCAGTGGCGTCGGCGTCGGCGCCTGTCCCAACCGCTGTAACCGCTCCTGTTCAAACTTCACCAGCCGCCCGTCGTTAAGCATGTACTGCACCTCACCCCATAGACCCAAATCCTCATAATCGAGCAGCTTCATCGTCTCCAACGTGTCGCCGGTGTAACGAAACAGCATCGTCGTTCCGGCGTATGGGCTGGCAATCAGGCAGCGCTCGCCCACTGCGGGCACCTGCTTGTTCATCAGCTTGATAAACACGCCGTCCTCCAGTGTCTGCCACGCGCCGTCCATCATGCCGACCAGCGGCGTGACCATGTCAACGTCGCCTTTAATCTTTTCGACCGGCTGCAGTGTAACCATCCGGTTGTCGCTGTCATACGACACAACGGTGGCAATGTATGTCTTGGCGTCATCGTTAAACAGCTGGTACGCTAAGTCACCCGCGTAGACCACCGTCACCAAGCAAAGCAGCAGCGCCACGGTCAGCAAGCATTTCTTCATCACAACAACCCCCACCTTTCTTACCACCACTCTACCACACCCCACCCAAAAGCGCAAAATATTTTCCTATCACCCTTGCATTATAGAGTACTATGTGTTATGCTGTTGTCACAAAGAGGAGGTGGCGCGTTGGAGATTGAGAAGGAGATGCTCAAGGGCACCATTGACATGATTCTGCTGGCGCTGCTCTACGACCGCGACTACTACGGCTACGAGCTGGCCAAGCAGGTCAAGCAGCAAACCGACAGCGCCTTTGAAATCAAGGAGGGTACGCTGTATCTCGCCTTCAAGCGCCTTGAGCTTAACGGCGCGATCGAATCGTACTGGGGCGGCGAAAGCGAGGGCGGGCGCCGCAAATACTATCGCCTGCTGCCCGACGGCAAGCGCGACCTGCTACGCCGCAAGGCGGAGTGGACGCACCTGCAAGCCATCGTCGACATATTTTTGAAAGGGGTCACAGCCCATGACTGACCGCAATCTATCGGCTTCTACCGAAAAAGAGCTGGACAAATTGGTCGAGCGCGTGGCTCGCAAGGCGGGCTGCACCGGCAGCGACCAAATCAGCTACTACGAGCAGCTGCAACAAAAGCTGACGCACACCAAGGTCAAGGCGGAGAAAAAGCTCAACCGCGTCAAAATCAAGCTGGGCATGACCAAGGGTCAGCCCGACTTTGCCGAGGAAATACGCGGCTACCTGCGCGACGGGCTAATCGACCGTATGCAAAACGGCGCGAGCGAGCAAGAGGCGCTGAGCGCCACACTGGCCGCCTTCGACCAAAACGAGACGGCACAGGACTTTGCCGGGCTCATGGCCGCCTATGACCAATTCGGACTGGAGGATTTGGAGATGAACAAGCATCACGGCTCGATGGCGGGTGACGAGACGGTCGGGCTCTTTTTCGCCGCCTTTACCGTGCTCTTTCCCACCATCGGCGGCCTGCTGGGCTGGCTGCTGGGCAGCGGCTGGGTTGCCATCGGCGTCGGCGTTGGCACCGGCTTTCTGCTGGGCACCGGCGCGGGGCTGCTGACCATGGCCATTCTGTCGGCCAAACGCAACAAACAATAGCACACGACAAAAAAAGTCAGCCAACCGCTTGCGGTGGCTGGCTTTTTTGCGTCAAGGGGCGTATACTGGACTTGTCCAAGCCCACCCGGTTTGTCACAGGGAGGTGACGACATGAACCGGCTCTATTGTCTTACCGGCGCGACCGGCCATCTCGGCCACGCCGTCGCCGCACAGCTGCTGGCCAACGGTCAGCGCGTGCGCATGCTGGCACTGCCCGACGACCCCCATATTCCGCCCGGCGAACTCGAAATCTGCCACGGCGACGTGCGCGACACCGCCAGCCTCAAGCCTTTTTTCACCGCACCGCCCGACACGGCGCTGACAGTCATCCACTGCGCCGGCATCGTGTCGATTGCCAGCCGCCACGACCCGCGCGTCTACGACGTCAACGTCGGCGGCACGCAGCACGTTGTCGGCCTCTGCCAAGCCTTTCAGGTCGACCGGCTGGTCTACGTCGGCTCGGTGCACGCCATACCCGTCGCGCCCGACGGCGTGACCATGCGCGAGCCCGACAGCTTTGACCCGTCGCAGGTACACGGTCTGTACGCCCAGACCAAGGCCGAGGCCGCCGCCGTTGTGCTGGCCGCCGCGCGGCGCGGGCTCAACGCCAGCATCGTGCTGCCGTCGGGCATCTGCGGCCCCGGCGACTACGGTCGCGGCCACCTCACGGCGCTGGTGGTCGACTACTGCATGCGGCGGCTGGTGGTCGGCCTGCACGGCGGCTACGACTTTGTCGACGTGCGCGACGTCGCAGCCGGCATTGTCGCCTGCTGCCAGCACGGCGCGCGCGGCGACAGCTACATCCTGTCCAACACCTACGCCACGGTCAAAGAGCTGCTGACGCTGCTGCACGAGATTACCGGCCAACGGCCGGTCAAGCACATGCTGCCCGACGGCTTAATCAAAGCCACCGCGCCGCTGGCCGAGCGCTACTACACGCTGCTCAAGCGTCCGCCGCTGTTCACGCCCTACTCGCTCTACACGCTCAAAAGCAACGCCGCCTTCAGCCACGACAAAGCGACGCGCGAGCTAAACTACAAGCCGCGCGACCTCAAAACAACGCTCACCGACACCGTCAACTGGCTCAAGGCGCAAGGCCGAATCTAAACGCCAAAACCCCCGCCGTCCCGTGCACGGGACGGCGGGGGTTACCCTAAATGTAAAATCGCTGCACGGTGTCTGCCATGTAATTGTGCAGCGCAAGCCGCCAGCACAGCGGCACGGCCAGCACCGTGGCAGCCGCCAGTGCCACCAGCCACCACCACGACACCGCCGCAAACCCGGGCAGCAGTTCGCGCACGACCGCCCCGCCCCAGCGCGACAGGACAGGGGAAAAATCATCGTAGCGCTCCTGCAGCACAGATACCGCCGCGGCCCCGCCCGCCACGAGAAACACTACACCGCAGCGCCGCGCCGTACGGTAGCGCACGGTGGACAGCGCCGTCACAACCGACAGCAGCAGCACGGCTGTCAGCAGCACAAGCAGCAGTGTTTTGGGGTGGTTTGGCAGCGCAACCGTCGTCTCGAACTCGGGGTTTTCCAGCGACCACCCGGGATACAGCAGCTGGCTCAACAGCAGCCACACCACGCCCACCCCGATGATAATCGGCGCGAACACATACGGCAGTAAAAACAAATTGCCCACGGCAAAGCGGCGCGACACGGGCAGCATCACATAGGTGCGGGCCGGTCGCGTTGCCGCCATATAGACCAACGTTGCCAGACAGCCGCTCAGGAGCAGACAGTTTCGAAACGCCGCCATGGCCAGCAAGCAAAACAAAAACCAGCCGCCAACACCCGACCAGCGTCCCGACGGATAGGGGTCAACCGACGGACTGTACGGCCTAACAGGAAGCATCCGCAGCCGCATTATTTTCTGATAGCACCAAACGCGTTTCACCCGCTGCATACGTCCACTTCCTTCACACCGCCATAGTACCGCATGGCCAACCACCACACGCACGGCAGTACCACACAGGCGACGGCGGCCAGAATGCCCGCCAGCAGCCACGGCGCAAGCGGCAGCGTCAATGTATCCAAAATATCGACCACCTGCCAGTGTCCGGCACTAAACAAAACGCGCTCGGTTGGCTCAACCGACTCGCTTGCCGTTCCGACCGGTTGTATCAACAGCACCATCGCCAGCACAAGCCCGCCCAGCGCAAGCCATCGCGCTTTGGCCTGCCGAATCAGCGCCAGTGCCGTAAACACTGCGCTCAACAGCGCCGTGGCCAGCAGGCAGACGACGATTTTGGCAACGTCGCCCACGACCGAAGTGTACACCGTCCATTGCCCGTCTTCAGACGACAGCACCGCTATCGTCAGAGCGGTCACGCCGGTAAACAGCATCACGCCAACCCAAATGACCACAAGCAGCACGCACGGCAGCAGACAGAGATTGCCCACGACAAAGCGCGGCGTCAGCGGCAGCATATGGTCGCGCACGCCGCCACGCCGCACGGCACGGTATTGCAGCACCGCCAGCAGCAGCACCAACATCGGCCATGAGCCAACCACGCTCGTCATGCTCATCACGACGCCAGCCAAACCGATCAGCGCCAGCAGCAGGCCGAGATTGCCCGTAGCATAGGACGCCGGATTGCTGCTAATCTCAGCCGCGCGGCCCATCAGCCCCAGCTGGTAGCGCGCCAACCGCTTCAGCCGTTCCATGCCCAGCCCTCCTCCAGCGGCGGGTGGGTCAGCACGTCCTCGAGACAGGGCGTGCCAAACGACAGACCGTCGATGTGACTAAAGCGCTGCGGCTGGCTGACCAGACACTCCAGCCCAAACACCGTCTCGCGCGCGCCGACGACAAAGCGCGCCAGCTCCTCGGTCAGCTGCGCCGGTGCCAAACGGCACAGCGCCAGCCCCTCGGTCACCTCCAGCACCGACTGCGACAGCCGCACGCGCCCGTTGTCCAGCACCGTGACGTAGTCGGCGATGCGCTCCAAATCGCTGGTGATGTGCGTCGACAGCAGCACCGACTTGCGCTCGTCCTGCACAAATTCGTGCAGCACGTCGAGAATGTCGCGCCGCGCCGACGGGTCAAGACCGGCGGTCGGCTCGTCCATGATGACCAAATCGGGCTCGCAGCTGAGCGCCATGATGATGTCAAACATGGCGCGCATGCCCTTGGAGTAGGTGCCCAACTTCTTGTTGTCCGGCAGGTCAAAGCGGCTCATCAAGCCGTCGAAGCGCTCATGATTAAAGCGCGGGTAAAAGGGTGACAGCTGCTTAACCAACCGGCGCGGCCGTTCGCTGTCGCTGTGCAGCGACTCGTCCAGCACCACGCCCAGCATCGACTTGACCTGTACCTCGTTGCCGCGCATGGGCAGGCCGTCAAACAGCACCTCGCCGCCATAGCGCGGGTAAAAGCCAATCAGCGTCTTAATCAGCGTCGTTTTGCCCGCGCCGTTGCAGCCCAGCAGCCCCATAACGCTGCCGCGCTCGAGTGAAAAGCTGATGTCGTGCAAATCAAAGCTGTCAATGCCGCCCTCCAGCGCCGTCACCTTCAATATCTCGCTCATGGTTCTTCCTCCCCTATCTGTTCCAGCAGCGCCATCAGCTGACTTTTGTCAATACCGGCGGCGGCGGCCTCGCGCCTGATGGCGCGCAGCTTGTCGGCCATAGCGTCCAACTGCGCCCGACGAATGGCCTCGGTGTCGACGGCGCTTACAAAGCAGCCGCTGCCCGGCCGGTTGTCCAGCACGCCCTCGGTCGCCAGATCGTCGTAAGCACGCTTGACGGTGATAACGGCCACGCCCAGCTCGCGCGCCAGCAGCCGTATCGACGGCAGCTGCTCGCCCGGCGTCAACCGCCCGACCAGCACCGCCTGCCGAACCTGCCGCATAATCTGCTCATAGACCGGCACCTCCGACCGCGCGTTAATCTGCCACAGCACGCCATCACCCCCTTAACTGTACTTATAGCATAGACACAGTTGGTTGTCAAGCACAGGCGCAAAAAAGAAGGACCGGAAAACGGCGTTCCCTGCCCTGCTTTCGTATAGTATGCTTATACTATTCGCTTGCTTATAACAACCATTTACCTGAATCCAAATCTATAAAATTTGATAATTTTATGTCGGATTGGAATTCATTTCCATATTCACCCGATCTTGTCTGATTATTGAGTTTGAACGATATGTTATAAAAAAGACCTGTCTTTGTTTTTCGTATCAAGTTATTCTGAATAAAAAATGATATTATTTTTTTATGTGTGTCTATATCATCGCAATTAAGATAAAAGCAAGCCACGCCTTTTTCGTTATTACTGTGTTTTGATTCTGCAACGATTTTATTTTCAACAGCATTAGCACAAACTTTTGATACAAAATTTTTATCACTGAAAAAATACATCCATTTGCCGCATTTGTTATTATCCAATTGACTTGTATCACCTATGTAGTAAACCCATGCAAAATTTTCGGACACTTCCATATTCAGACCTCCACTAATATAAATTCTCTTCGTAATTTAATCTAACCCATCCGTAAACAGCCGCTGCCCTATCCCTTGACAAACCGGGCCAGCATGGTGGCGACTTCGGCACGGGTGGCCGTGCCGTTGGGGTTTAGCTTGCCGTTGCTGCCGCCGATAATCTTGTTGGCGACCGCCCACTGCAGCGCGTCGACGGCGTAGGACTGAACCTGCTTGTGGTCGGCAAAGCCGGTCAGCGACGCGCGGGCGCTGGTGTCGCGTCCGGCAAAGCCGGCGAAGCGGTAGAGCATGGCCGCCAGCTGCTGACGCGTGACGTAGCCGTTGGGGTCAAACTTGCTGTTGCCGACACCGCCGACAATCTTCTTG
>JAVBPM010000016.1:0-4109 GCA_031549605.1 Oscillospiraceae bacterium
TTTCGCCGCTGAGCACCAGCACGTCGTCTGCCTCAATGGTTGTCGAACCCTTGGGCAGCAGAATGGCGCCGTTACGCTTAATCATGATGATCAGTATTTCCTCGGGAATTTGCGACTCGACAATCATTTTGCCCACCAGACTGTGGCCGGCATAGATGGTGTATTCCATCAGCTGGGCGTGGGTTTCCTCGTGGTAGTCGTTAAAGGTCTTGAGCACCGAGTCGGAGTCGCTGTCGTCCAACAGATCCAGCTTTCTGGCCAGCACGGGCGTTAGCGTGCCTTGGAACAACACCGAGAACAGCGCGATGAAAAAGATGATGTGGAAAATGTCAAACGGGATATCGCCGTTTAGCTCGGAGACGGCGAGGATGGTGAACGCGATGGACGCGGCGCCGCGCAGGCCGACCCAGGAAACAAACAGCTGGGGTTTGAGCTTGACCTTAAACCAGCTGAGAATGCTCATGGTGGCGATGGGTCGTGAAACGAAGATGATGGCCAGCGAAATCAGCACGCCCGGCAGTAAAATAGAGGGGATTTGCGACGGAAAGGACAGCAGCCCCAGCATAAAGAACAGCGCAATCTGCATAATCCATGAAAAGGCGTCGAAGAAGTGGATTAGGCTGATTTTATGTAGTATTTTGCTGTTGCCGATGATGATGCCGATGATGTATACGCACAAAAAGCCGTTGCCGTTGATGAGCGTGCACAGTGAGAAGCCGAGCAGCACCACGGAGATTAGAATGAGCGACTGAAAGCCCTCGATTTCAATTTTGACGCGTTTTAACAGGTAGACCGACGCCAGCGCAAACGGCACGCTGATGAGCAGCGCGAACAGCAGTTGCTGGCCAAAGAGCAGCAGGATGGCGGACGCGGAAAAGCCGCCCTTGGCGGTAATCAGCGTGATGGACACCAGCGTCATCATGTAGGCGATGGGGTCGTTGCTGCCGCTTTCAATTTCAAGCAGCGGCGCTAAGCCGCCCTTGAGGTTGAGCCGTCGCGAGCGCAGGATGGAAAAGACCGACGCGGCGTCGGTGGAGGCGGTGACCGAGCCGATGAGTAGGCCGTAGACAAAGGGGATTTTCAATATCAGCGACGCAAAGCCGGCTGTGATAAACACGGTAATAATGGTGCCGAAAAACGAGAGCAGTCCCGCCTTGAACGCCACCGGCTTGGCAAGCTGCCAATTGGTGTCGAAGCCGCCGTAGAACATAATGAACACCAACGCGAAGGTGGCGATGTTGTTGGCTAATTCAAAGTTGTCAAACTGGATGCCAATCAGACCGTCGGAGCCAAACAGCATGCCCAATGCCATGAAAATCAGCATGGAGGGCACGCCAAAGCGGTAGAGCAGCTTGCTGGTGAAGATGCTCAGCAGGATAACGGCGGAGACGAGCAGCAGGACAACTTCCATATACAGTACCTCAGCAATTTCTTGTTTTTCTATAAGTATAGCATACCTGGCGGCAAAATCATACCGGCCGGAGCGAGAAAGTGTCGCTCCGGCCGGTTTGCTATGGCTAGTGTACCTCGATTTTGCCGTCGACGGCGACGACGTGGGCGGTGGCGCCTGTGGTGAGTCGTTGTGCCAGCAGCGCTTCGGCTACGGCGTCCTCGACCAGACTCTGAATGGCGCGTCGCAGCGGTCGGGCGCCATAGACGGGGTCAAAGCCCTCGTCGACCAGCTTGTCGAGCGCCTCGTCACTGATGTCGAGTGTGACGCCCAGCTGGCTGACGCGGTCACCGACGATGGCCAGCATGCGGCGCGCAATGTCGGCGATGTTGTCGCGCGACAGTTGGTGAAAGACGATAATTTCGTCAATGCGGTTGAGAAACTCGGGCCGGAAGGCGCGCTTGAGCTCGCCCAGCACGGCGGTGCGAATGTTCTCGTTGTCGGACAGGCCGTCGCGGCTATCGCCGACAAAGCCCAGTTTTTTGCGCTCGGTAATCTCGTGTGCGCCGACGTTGGAGGTCATGACGACAATGGTATTTCTAAAGTCAACCTTGCGGCCCTGCGAGTCGGTTAGCTGGCCATCCTCAAGGATTTGCAACAGGATATTGAACACGTCGGGGTGCGCTTTTTCGATTTCGTCGAACAGCACGACGGAGTAGGGCTTGCGGCGGATTTTTTCGGTCAGCTGGCCGCCGTCGTCAAAGCCGACGTAGCCGGGCGGTGAGCCGATGAGCTTGCTGACGGCGTGCTTTTCCATAAACTCGGACATATCGACGCGAATCATGGCGCTCTCGTCGCCAAAGATGGCCTCGGCAATGGCGCGGCACAGCTCGGTTTTACCCACGCCGGTCGGACCGAGGAAGATAAACGAGCCGGTGGGACGCTTGGGGTCCTTGAGCCCGACGCGACCGCGACGGATGGCGCGCGCGACGGCGTTGACGGCGTCGTCTTGACCCACGACGCGCTGGTGCAGAATGTTTTCCATGTTGAGCAGGCGGGCGCTTTCGCCCTCGGTCAGCTTGGCGACGGGAATGCCGGTCCAACCGCTGACAACGGCGGCGACGTCCTGTTCGCCGACCACGCCTTTGCTGGTTTTTTGCTCGTTTTCCCATTGCTGACGCGCTGTGGCCATGGCCTGCCGCTCCTGTTTTTCCTCGTCGCGCAGCCGTGCGGCCTCCTCGTATTGCTGTGCGGCGATGGCGGCTTCTTTCTCCTTGACAATGCGCTCAATGGCTTCCTCGTGCTGGCGCAGGTCGGGCGAGGCGGTTAGTTGTGTCATGCGCAGCCGCGACGCCGCTTCGTCTATCAAGTCGATTGCCTTGTCAGGCAGGCGGCGGTCGCCGATGTAGCGCGACGACATGGTTACAGCGGCGGTCAGCGCCTCGTCGGAGATGGTCAGCTTGTGGTGCGCTTCGTAGCGGTCGCGCAGCCCTTTGAGGATGGCGATGGACTGTTCGGGCGTCGGTTCGCCGACGGTGATGGGCTGGAAGCGGCGCTCAAGTGCCGCGTCTTTTTCGATGTGCTTGCGGTACTCGTCGATGGTGGTGGCGCCGATAACCTGAATTTCGCCGCGCGACAGCGACGGCTTGAGAATGTTGGCGGCGTCGATGGCGCCCTCGGCGGCGCCGGCGCCGACAATGGTGTGTAGCTCGTCGATAAACAGAATGATGTTACCCGCCTTGACGACGTCGGCCATGATGCTTTTGAGCCGTTCCTCAAACTCGCCGCGGTACTTGGTGCCGGCAATCATGCCCGACAAATCGAGCGTGATGAGCCGCTTGTCTTTGAGTGTTTCGGGTACGTCGCCGTTGACAATGGCGGTGGCCAGCCCTTCGACGACGGCCGTCTTTCCGACGCCCGGCTCGCCGATGAGCACGGGGTTGTTTTTGCTGCGACGCGACAGAATTTGAATCATGCGCGTGATCTCGGCTTCACGACCGATGACGGGGTCAAGCGCGCCGTCACGCGCCGACTGGGTCAGGTCGCGGCTGTATTGGTCGAGTGACTTGGTGTCATTGGTTTTGTGGCCATGCGCGGTGGGCGGGGTTGTGGGCTGCGCGCTTTGTCCAACGCTGTTGTACAGCTCGCGCGCTAATGTCATGGCGTCCAGCCCGATGTCGGCCAGCAGTTTGGCGGCCAGACTCTCGCCGTCGAGCAGAATGCCCAGCAGCAGGTGCTCGGTGCCGCAGTAGCGGTGACCTAAGCGGCTCGATTCGTTGAGTGCCAGAGAAAAAATGTGCTTGGTGCGCGGCGTCCAGCTCTGTAACGGCGCGCTGCCGCTGTCGCCCTGTCCGCAGGCGGCGATGATTTTATCCTTGAGCTGCTGTTGGTCGAGACCGGCTTGGGCAAGCACTTGCGCGGCAATGCCGTCGCCTTCTTGTAGCAAGCCCAACAGCAGATGCTCGCTGCCAACATAGGCGTGGCCAAATTCGGTTGCCGCTTGCAATGCTAGCGTCATGGCGACTTGTGCGCGGTCGGTAAAACGTTTGTCGTTCATAGGCGTGTTCTCCTTTTTATGATTGTGATAGTGCGTCGCGCAGCAGTTGGGCGCGGTAGGCGTCGCGTTGCATGGCGTTGAGAGCTTGGTTGGCGTGCTGACTGAGTGTGGCGGGCCCAATTTGCGCTGTGAGTGCGTCAAGCTGCTGAACGGTGCAGGACA
>JAVBPM010000019.1:0-4916 GCA_031549605.1 Oscillospiraceae bacterium
CCAGCGCCAGCATCGCCGCCTTATCGTGCTCGCCGCGCAGCAGCTGTGCCAAAATCGCGCCCCAAAAGGCGTCGCCCGCGCCTGTCGTATCGACGACCGGCACCGGTGCGGCTGGCACAGTCACCTCACCGTCGGCGTCAATCCACGAAGCGGCGCCACCGCCGCGCGTCACGACCAGCGACGGCACACGCGTATCGCCCAGCACCCAGCGCTCCTCCTCGCCGACTTTAACGTAATCGGCATACGGTAGCAGCGCGCGCACGGCCTCGACCATCGCATCCTCGCTCGGCCACAACGACGGTCGCAGGTTGACATCAAAGCTAATCGAGCAGCCGGCCTGCTGTGCCAGTTCGACAGCGCGCCAGTGCGCCTCCCGCGTGGGCGAAGCAGCCATGCCCAACGACCCGAAATGCACAATGTCGCCAGCCTCAAACCAGTGCGGGCCCATATCCTCCGGCGCCAGTTGCGTGTCGGCGCAGCCGGTGCGCTCAAAGACAAACGACCGCTCGCCCCGCGCATCGTGCGACACCACCGCCCTGCCGGTCGGCGCGTCACAGCGCTTGCAGCCAGACGCATCAATGCCCAATGTATCCAGCGCCGCGCGCAGCACGTCGCCATAGGCATCGGTCGACAGCCGGCTCACCAGCAGCACCGCGCCACCCAACCGCGCCACGCAAGCGGCCACGTTGGCCACAGCTCCGCCCGGCTCCGGCCGATGCAAGCCGTCAGGCGTCGGCATCAAATCGACCATCAGCTCGCCGACAGCAATCAGCTTGGCCACAGCACTACCCCCAGACCACTGTCAGAAACCCGACCGCCATAAACATGACAAGCACCCCAAAAATAATCGTCTTGACCAGCATCGCCTTGCTGGCTTTGTCCGGCTTGCCTTTGCGGCTGCGCTCCAACCCCCAAATCGACACCGTCTCGCGCTTCAGCACAACGAAGACGCCAAAACAAAAGACAACGACCAGCAGCAGCGTCAAGACAACCTGCTCCACCACATTCTTTTCTTCTTCCGGCAAAACAACGCGTTCTACCGCCACCGTATTGGTAATCAGCAGCATATCATCATCGTCAAGCCCCACCGAACCAGTTCTGGTCGATGTGCCGTCGGCCAAGACGACCGTCGTACACACGCGGCCGTCCGGCGCGGTCAGTGTCACGGTGTAGCCGCCTGCCTGCTGCACATAGGTATAGTGATAGGTCACGCCGTTAAAATCGAGCCGGTCGTCCTCTTTCAGCACCACGCCGGCCGCCGCCGAACCCGTCACAATCAACAGCACCAGCCAAAAACACGCAAAACGTCTCATAGTCACGCTCCTGCACATAGTGGCAAAAGTATATCACAACGCAAACATCCGCACAACACCAACTTGACAGACCGCACCCGCCATGTTAAAATTTGAAAAATAGTCACATATGACAGGAAAGGGTGTTACTATGAGTCTTACCGGGCGCAATCTCATCAACACGCTCGACTTTTCCGTTGACGATCAGGGCGAGATTTTGGCATTGGCCAACCAAATCATGCAAAACAAAACGCAATATACCCATTTGTTGGATGCCGTTGTGATGGCATCTCTTTTTTTTGAGCCCAGCACCCGTACCCGACTCAGCTTCGAGGCGGCCATGATCCGGCTGGGCGGCTCGGTCATCGGCTTTTCCGAGCAAAACAGCTCCAGTGTGTCCAAGGGCGAGAGTGTCAGCGACACCATCCGCACCGTCTGCCGCTACGCCGACCTCATCGTCATGCGCCACCCCAAGGAGGGCGCGCCGCACATCGCCGCCAGCGTGTCGGGCGTGCCGGTCATCAACGCCGGCGACGGCGGCCGCGAGCACCCCACCCAAACGCTGACCGACCTGCTAACCATCCAGAACAAGCTGGGTCGCCTGACTGACCTGACCATTGGCTGCTGCGGCGATTTGAAGTTTGGCCGCACCGTCCACTCGCTGGTCAAGAACATCAGCCGCTACCGTGGCGTGCGCTTTTTCTTCATCTCACCCGAGGAGCTAAAAATCCCGCAATACCTGCGCAGCCACCTGCAAGCCAACGGCATCGACTTTGTCGAAACCACCGACATGGACGCCGCCATGCCGTCGCTCGACGTGCTGTACATGACCCGCGTGCAGCGCGAGCGCTTCTTCAACGAGGAGGATTACATTAAGCTCAAGGACCTGTACATCCTCGACACCAGTAAGCTTATCAGCGCAAAGCCCGAGCTGGCCATCCTGCACCCGCTGCCGCGTGTCAACGAAATCACGCCCGATGTCGACAACGACTCGCGCGCCGTCTACTTCGACCAGGTGGAATACGGCATGTTTGTCCGCATGGCGCTCATCGCCAAGCTGCTGGGCAAAGCATAAGGAGGCACATCATGGAAAAACGGCTCGTCAACTCCATTGACAAGGGCATTGTCATCGACCACATCAAGCCGGGTCTCGGCATCAAGCTCTACCACGCGCTGGGGCTGGAAACCGCGCCTTTTACCGTCGTGATTTTCACCAACGCGCAAAGCAGCAGCGGCGGCACCAAGGATATGATTAAAATTCAAAATATCATCGAGCTCGACTACGCCGTCATCGGCCTTATCGACGCGGGCGCCACCATCAACATCATCGAAAACGGCCGCGTCGTCGACAAAAAGCAGCTGACACTGCCGCAGCGCGTGGACAACGTCATCCGGTGCAAAAACCCGCGCTGCATCACCTCACTTGAACGCGACATCCCGCACAGCTTCACGCTGAACGACCCCAGCGGCATTTACAGCTGCCTATACTGCGAAGACCAGGTCAACGGCCTTGACGTGCTGCGTTGACCCCCAAAAAGCAACGCCGCCTATCCAACCGATAGGCGGCGTTGTTGCATTGTGTCGTCAGCCTTCCACCGTAAAGACGCAGAACCACGACTTGACAATGAAAAAGCGTAGCTTAAACCACTGATAACGCACGGTAAAAGCATCACCGCCGGCCGTCGTGACCGTGACATGCCCCGACTGTGGCTGCTCGCCCGCCTCATAGCTCTTGAGGTCATAGTCGCTCACCTGATAGCCCTCTAAGTCAGGCAACCCCTCGTAAAAGGCGTCAAAGTTGTACTTGGTGGCTATGTACTGATGCACGCCCGTCTTGGCCGGATAGTCGCGCACGGCAAAGACGCACGATCCGTCGGGCAGCACCAACCGCGCACCCGAACCGTCCTCACCCTTGGCGTGATAGACCTCATTGTGCGAAATACAAGCCGAAATGGCCGTTTTCTCCTCGTCGGGTAGGTTAGCCGTGCTCACTGACAGCTTGTATAGCACATCGCGACCAAACAACACACACAACGCAATCAGCAGCACCATAGCAACACCGCATATAATCAATCCAAGCGTCGACTTCTTCACCCAAGCCCCTCCTAGCCAATCTAACTCATCCCAATATACCCGTTTCACCGCCAAAAGGCAAGCTTTATCGCCGCTGTCGCTCCACCTCGACCAACAGCGCAGCGCGCTCGTTGGCGACAGTGCCCGTCACCACCTGCTCCAGCAGGTGGCGCAGCACCGCGCCCACCGCCGCCGACGGCGGCAGCCCCAGCACGGCCATCACGTCCTCGCCTGTCACCGCCAAATCGGCCAAGCAATATGCCTCCCGGCTGGCCACCGCCTGCCCGATGGCCGCCAGACAGCCGTCGGCGTCGGCTATGCTGCCAAGCGCCAAATCACTCTGCGCCAACGCATCACAACGACGCACAAGACACAATCGCTCGGCCTGTCGTTGCCCCAGCTTGGCCAGCAGCTTTTTGGCGTAGACCAAATTGGACTGCAAATGGAGGTCGTGATATTTTACCAATTGACACACATCGTCAACCAGCCCGTTGTCATAGCGCAGCCGACGCAACACCTGCCGCGCCAGCGTCTCCGACACCTCGGGGTGCCGGTAAAAATGGTCAACGCCACTGTCATCCGTCGTTTTGCACGCCGGCTTGCCAACGTCGTGCAGCAGCAGCGCCCACTTGACAGCCAAGTCGCGCGACGGGCAAGCGGCCACTGCCGCCAGAATATGGTCGTAAACGTCATAGATATGATAGGGATGGTGCTGCGCAACGCCGCGACAGGCCGCCAGCTCCGGCAACAACAACGCGCCAAACAAATCAAAAAATTGGCGCAACATCGGCGCGTCGGCTACGGGCAAAAAGGCGTCCAGCTCCTTGTGAATGCGCTCGGGCGCCACTAGGCGCAGGCCCTCGCGCTGCACTTCAGCCGCCGCCTGTGTCGCTGCGTCAAGCGCAAACCCCAACCGCGCCGCAAAGCGAAAGGCGCGCAAAATGCGCAGATAATCCTCACCAAAACGCAGCATCGGGTCGCCGACGCAGCAAATGCGTTTTCTACGCAGGTCATCAACACCGCCAAAGAGATCGACCAAGCCGCGCTGCGGGTGATAGGCCATGGCGTTAATCGTAAAATCGCGCCGCGCCAAATCGTCACGCAGTGAGCTGACAAAGGCAACGCCGTCCGGCCGTCGCCCGTCGGAATAATCAC
Organism: Oscillospiraceae bacterium; assembly: GCA_031549605.1. Taxonomy (GTDB): domain Bacteria; phylum Bacillota; class Clostridia; order Oscillospirales; family UBA929; genus WRAI01. Next base: position 4,521 of record JAVBPM010000019.1, read on the forward strand.
CGTCAACGCGGTAGGTGGTCACCTCCACCTGCTCGCCCTGACTCACCACCGTCACCGTACCGTGTTGCAGACCCGTTTCAATCACGCGAATGCCGGCCTCGACAAACAAGGTCACCACCTGCTCCGGCCGTGCCGACGTCGTCACATCCCAGTCGGCCGGCGTGTCACCCAACAAGCTGTCGCGCACACACCCGCCGACAATATAGGCTTCAAATCCGGCGGCCTCCAGCCACCCTACAACCAAAGCAACCGCCGCCGGCAACTCAATCCGCATCAAAGCCGCCTCCATTCGCCTTATGCCCACACCTTAATCTGTCGGCAGCGCCGGGCTCCAGTACCGCGCGCGATAGACGTCGGTAAAGTGAAAGGCGGCCACCGTCTTTGCGTTGGCAATGC
>JAVBPM010000050.1:0-16284 GCA_031549605.1 Oscillospiraceae bacterium
ATAGTACAACCTCGCCTCAAAGTTCTATCTCCTATTATCGCTGCCGGTGCTAACCGCCCAGCGCCGCGATGGCGTCGCGCACTGTTTTCACACGTGTCAGCTGCATATTGCCGATGGGTTTCAGCGCCGCCGTGCCCTGCCACGGCACCAGACAGCGTTCAAAGCCCAGCCTCGCCACCTCGGCCAGCCGCGCCGGCAGGTTGCTGACCATGCGCAGCTCACCGGCCAAGCCCACCTCGCCCACCGCCGCGACACTGTCGCCAACCGGCAGGTCGCGCGCCGACGACGCCAGCGCCAGCACAATGGCCAAATCGGCGGCCGGCTCGTCAATTTCCAAGCCGCCGACGACGTTGACATAGGCGTCGGCACTGGCGATGGCCAACCCGCCGCGCTTCTCCAGCACCGCCATCAGCAGCACGGCGCGGTTGTAGTCAATACCGGCGGCCATACGGCGCGGATTGCCGTAGGCCGTCGGCGTTACCAGCGCCTGAATTTCAGCTAGCAGCGGACGGCTGCCCTCCATCACGCAGGCGACACAGCAGCCGGGCGTGCGCAGTGGCCGACCGGCCAGCAGCATCTCGGACGGATTGGGCACCTCAATCAAACCCTGCGCGCCCATATCAAACACGCCAATCTCGTTGGTCGAGCCAAAGCGGTTCTTGGTCGCGCGCACAATGCGGTAGCTCAAATGGCGGTCGCCCTCAAACGACAGCACGCAGTCAACCATGTGCTCCAGCACCTTGGGGCCGGCAATCTGGCCGTCCTTGTTGACGTGACCAACGACAAAGACGGTCACGCCCTCCTGCTTGGCCAGCGCCATCAGCGCCAGCGTGCAGTCCTTGACCTGACTGACGCTGCCCGGCGTGCTTGTCGCGTCGCGCCGGTGCATCGTTTGAATCGAGTCAACAATCAAAATGTCGGTACTGACCGCCTCGGCCAGCACATCGTCCAAACACGTCTCGGCCAGCACCAGCAGCTTGTCGCTCGACACGCCCAACCGCGCGGCACGCAGCTTGATTTGGCGCGGCGACTCCTCGCCCGACACATATAACACCGTTTTGTCGCGGCAAAGATACTGGCACACCTGCAGCAGTAGCGTCGACTTGCCGATGCCCGGCTCGCCACCCACCAGCACCAAACTGCCACTGACGGCGCCGCCGCCCAGCACGCGGTCAAATTCGGCCATGCCGGTTGAAAAGCGGATCTCGTCGGCGGTCGACAGCGACGAAATGGCCTGCGGTCGCGCCCGTTCGCCACGCGCAACAGCGCCCAGCGGTGACGCGGGCGCTTTTTTGCTTTTGGACGCAACCGGCGCTGTTGGCGCCTCATCATAGGTATTCCACGACTTGCAGGCCGGGCACTGACCCAGCCACTTGCTGCTCTCGTTGCCACATTGCGTACAGTAAAAAAGCGTTTTCATGCCGTTTCTCCTTTGTATAACTCGTTTACGTCAGCAGCGTGGCGGCGATACAGGCGGCCAGCTTGCTTTGGTAGCTGCCGTCGGCCAGCTTGGCCGCGTCACCGCTGTTGGACAAAAAGCCACACTCCACCAGCACGGCAGGACAGTTGATGTTGTCAAACAAAAAGACCTCGCGCGGCACCGGCTTGCACTGCCGTTTATTGCTCGGGTCGAGCGACGACGCCACCATCTTTTGCAGCCGGTCGGCCAGCGCCTCGGTACCGTTGACGAAAAAGCACTGTGTGCCGAAGTACTGCGCCTGCGTAAAGCTGTTTTGATGGAGACTGACCAGCAACGCGTTGGGCGTGGCATTGATCAACTTGACGCGGTTGTTGAGGTCGGACACCTTTTTGGCGCGAATGGTGTTGGCGTCGCTGTCGTGAATGGATATGTCCTCGCGGCGCGTCATGACCGTCGGCAGTCCGTACAGATTGAGCAGCAGCTCGGTTTTGCGCGCGATTTGCAGGTTGACGTGGCTCTCGTACAACCCCGTGGCAGATGTCGCGCCGCCGTCAACGCCGCCGTGGCCGGCGTCGATGACGTAGGTATAGCCCGACGGGCGCAGCGCCACCGTTTCCACAGCCGGCGGTTTCCCATGCCGGCACACATAGACCGTCGCGGCCAGCAGCACCAGCAGCGCCGAGACAAACAGCCATTTCTTCCCCTTGTCGGCCATCATGGCAACACCCCCAGAAAGCCTATGGCTGTACGGGCGCGTTTATGCCGCACAATGGCACGTTTTGCTGTCCAAAGTGTACCATATCCGACCGCCAGCGTCAAAGTTTTTGTCACAACGCCAGCCGCTGACATAGAATGACATGAAAGGAACGGCATCCCTTTCCAAAGTCATTACAGGAGGTATCCCACATGGAAACCAAACCCACACCTATGCCCGCCATTGATCCGGCGCTGCTCGGCGCCTTGCCGACCACCGGCTACCTGGCCAACACCTTTGTGCCCACGCAGTTGCCCGGCCGCAAATACAACAAAAACGAGGGTCTCATGCGCGGCACGCTCTTCCCCGGTCTTGATCTGCCCTTCCAAAACCGTGTAAACACCCGCGAGGTAGCCAACACGCCGTCGGGCGAGATTATGGCGCTCGACTTTGCCATTCACGAGCTGGGGTTGTATCTCGACGTCCATCCCAATGACAGTGAAGCGCTGGAGCTGTTCAATACCTACGTCAAGCTAAGCGACGAGGCCAAAAAGAGCTATCAGGCCACCAACGGCCCGCTGACCATGGCCACGCCGATGGGCAGCACCTACAGCTGGACCGAGGGCCCGTGGCCGTGGGAGAAAAGCGCGTCATCCAGCCCCGCCAACGCGAGCAAGTAGGAGGTTAGAGTATGTTTGTCTATGAAAAAAAACTGCAATACCCCATTAAAATCAAAACCCCAAACCCCCGTCTGGCCAAGGTCATTATGAGCCAATACGGCGGGCCGGACGGCGAGCTGGGCGCCTCGCTACGCTATCTCAGCCAGCGCTTCACCATGCCCTACAACGAGCTGCGCGGCCTGCTGACCGATATCGGTACCGAGGAGTTGGGTCACCTTGAAATGGTGGGCACGCTGGTGTATCAGCTGACACGCAACCTGACGCCCGACCAGATTAAAGACAGCGGCTATGACGCCTACTTTGTCGACCACACCACCGGCGTCTACCCCACCGCCGCCAGCGGCACGCCGTGGACGGCCGCCGGTATTCAGTCGAAGGGCGACACCATTGCCGATCTCGTTGAGGATATGGCAGCCGAACAAAAGGCGCGTGCCACCTATGACAACATTCTGCGCCTGTGCGACGATCCCGATGTCGCCGACGTCATCAAGTTCTTGCGCGAGCGCGAAATTGTTCACTACCAGCGCTTCGGCGAAGCACTGCGACTGACGCAAGATCGGCTGCCCAAGAACAATATCTACGTCAAAAACCCCAGTTTTGATGCCTGATATATCGACAGAGCAGACCTATTCTCATGTCGTACATCGTAAAAAACAGGGGCGGATGCTGTGCTGCATCCGCCCCTGTTGCCGATCAATAATCGTCGTAATAGTCGTCCTCGTCGCTACGTGCCTTGCCCTTACGGCGACGGTCACCGCCGCGCGCCGGCTCAGCCGCAGCGCGTGTCTCCGAGGAGTCCTGCATGAAAGACTTAAGTTTATCCTCAAAGGTTTGCGGGCCACCCGCCGGCCTCGCACGATTGACAAAGCCGGACTGCCGCGGCTCGCGCGGCGGCGGTGCCGCTGTTTTCTTGATAGACAGATTGGTGCGCCCGTTACGGTCGGGTTCAAGCACCTTGACCTGAACCTCCTGCCCCTCTTGCAGGTGCTGGCGAATGTCCTCGACGTATGTATGCGACACTTCCGAAATGTGTACCATTCCCGAAGTACCGTCCGGCAGCGAGACAAACGCGCCAAAGTTCGTAATGCCTGTAATTTTCCCCGTTACAATAGTTCCGACTTCGATTGCCATACAGTAAAATGGTGCCTCCTTAGTTCGCTGTATTCAAACCGCTGCGCGGTGAATCGCTTAGTGGCTGACGTCAATATAGAGCAACTCGTTGTGCTTGAGCCAAAAGAGCTTGTTGTGCGCTACATCTATGATGTACTGCTTCTTTTTTTCAGAGTCGGAAAGAATCTTGTTTCGTTCCTCGATACCGGCGTTGACCAGCCGCTGCTGGCTGTTGCGCTTCTCCATCAGCACGGTGCGCGCTCTCGCCTGATTGAGCGAAATTTGATTGTTGATGAGCAGCATGGCGGCGTAGAGCGCGAACACGACGACGCTGAGCTTGGCCAGTCGCATCCACAGTTTGCGCTTTGATTTCTTCATGCTGTCTCACCTCTTTCGCAGTCCGATGTATCTTCTGAATGCCGTCTCGCCATGCTCGGCGTGTACGGCGCCTTGTTTTCGATGTAAATTGAGCCGCCCTGCGGCTCTCATTGGCCGCGCGCGCCCCGCGCAGCATCGCCGCGACGGGCATGAGCAGCCGCTTGACCGTGACAAAAAGCGTGTTATACACCATCAGCCACAGCCGACGCACGGCAACACTGACCAGATGACGGTACAGCCAGCCGCCGGCAAAAACACAGACCAGCGCGTAGAGCCTCAGCTGTCCCCGGCCCACCGACATGGCAAACCAGAAAACCGCCAGTAGCGCCACCAGCCAAAAGAGAACGTCGAGCATGCCGGCCACAACGGCCCAGCCCACTTTGTGCCGCATACGCTTTCGTCGCAGTGCGACAGCCAACGCGCGCAGCGCGTCGTAGACGACACCCAGCACACCGCCCAGCGCCAGCGCCAGCAGCGCTAACGCCAGCTGGAACGCGTTGGAGTCGGTCATGGCGCCTTGAACATACGCGACCAAAACCCGCCGCTCTGCTGCTGTTGCGTTTCATACTGCAGCAAGTCGACCTGTCCTTCCACCGACAGTTCGCCCCGGTCAATGGACAGCTTGTCAATGGTCAGTCCCGAGCCCTTAATCCATAATACACCTTTTGTGGTATAAAGTACAATGGAATTTTCGTCGAAACTTTCAACTTCTTCTACGCCGGTAATGGACAGCCGTTTCCGACCCTCCAGCACCAGGTGGTGCGGCAGCTCGGTGCCGGCACGATCGGGCGTGTTGCTCTTTGTATTCATCGTCATCACCTCTGCCCCATTCTATGAACAAACGGGACAGGATATGATTGTCCGAGAATACAAGTCAAGGGAGGACGAAGGAACACCGTGTTCCTTCGCCTTCCCATAGCTTCAGTCGACCAGCTCCCTGTACAGGGCGGCAGCCTCCTGCTTGTGAACCGATTCGGCAATCGACAACACCTCGACCTTGAGACTGCGCTGGCCGAAGGTAATGGTAATGACATCGCCGACCTTGACTTCGTAGGAAGCCTTAGCGGCTCTGCCGTTGACCGTTACACGATCTTGGTCGCAGGCCTCGTTGGCCACGGTGCGGCGCTTAATCAAGCGCGACACCTTAAGGTATTTGTCTAAGCGCATAGTTTTTTCTTACTTCGAAACAGCGTCCTTCAGGGCCTTGCCAGCCTTAAAAGCGGGCACCTTGGCGGCCGGAATCTGGATGCTCTCTTTGGTCTTGGGGTTGCGGCCGGTGCGGGCGGCGCGGCTCTTGACTTCAAAAGCGCCGAAACCGACGAGCTGGACTTTGTCACCCTTGACAAGTGCGCCCTGAATGGCGTCAAACGTGGCGTTGATGCACGATTCGGCGTCTTTCTTGGTCAGGCCGGCCTTGTCGGCCACTTTTTGAATGAGATCGGCTTTGTTCATTGGTACTTCCTCCTAAGAATATGTCCATGGGACGGTTGTCCGTTCCTCATGCCCAATTGTCAGTGGTCGCTTGCCGCATCGGCAATCAACCGGCAGGCCGCGGCGGCCTGGGTCTCCAGGTCCACGCCCTGTTCATTGGCCTTACGCGCCAGATCCATCAGCTCGCCAACCCATCCGTCGGCGTCCGGCACAGCCAGCTCGGCCTTGCTGCACTTGCTCAGCAGCTTTTGCAGCCGCATCAGGCCCGGCAGCCCGTAGCTGACGGCGTCGAGCGACTGGCGCAGCGTGTCGTGACCCTTGCTGCTGCGCTTAATTTCGTCCCAGTTGGCCAGCACCTCGGACGAATTGCTGACCGTAACCTCGCCAAACACGTGTGGATGGCGCACAATCAGCTTTTTGCAGATGCCGTCGATCACGTCGTCAATAGAAAACGTACCGGCACCGGCAGCCATATCGGCATGAAAAACAACCTGCAGCAGCACATCTCCCAGTTCTTCACACAACAGTTGACTGTCGTTCAGATCTATGGCTTCTGCCGCTTCGCTGGCTTCCTCAATCATATTACGCCGTATGGACGCGTGTGTCTGTTCGGCATCCCATGGACAACCGCCCGGGCTGCGCAACACACGCATGATTTCGAGCAAATCGGCAAATTCGTAATGCCGTTTACTTTTCATATTTATCACAATACTTCTCATAATGCAACCCTTTTTCGTAAATTTGCGCCAACTTTTCAGAAATAATTCTTTTTTCGACAAAAAAACCACCACTTTTTTCCACGCGGAAGCAACAAAATCGCCCGGTTATATCGGCTCATTTGCTATTTGTCTCATTATTTCACAACGAAACGCATTCGTTTCCATAAAAACCGTATTTACGACAACAATTTGCCCTTCCAGGTTTTCACAGTCTCAACAATGGCGGCGTCGCCGTTGGCCTCGACGGCATTGCCCTCGCGCGTAACGACTACAATGAAATTCTTGCCCATTGCCACGCGTTTTATGTCGCTCCATTTGGCGACAACATCAGCCGAGAAGCCGGGCCGCTCACTGCCCACGCCGACAAAGGTCAGACTGTCCTCGTACGTCAGGCCCATCAGCGTTCTGTCATCACCCACCAAGGCGCGCAGTTTCATATCTTCCACATTGAGCGCATTGGGCTGGTTGGTTGCCAGCACCTTGCCGTCATCCGTCAGCACCGCTGTCCAGTCGTCGCCGGTCACCAGACTGATGGCGCGACTCCATTCGCCTACCCCGCAGCGGTTTCCGGCGGGATTGCCGACGGCACAGAGCGTTCCGTCTTTACGCAAACCAACCACGTGCTCCGGCCCGGCACTCAGCGTCTGCACACTGTGCCACACCGCCTCATACATCGGCGGTGCACCCTTGGTCGCCACAACGCCGCCGTCGTTCTTAAGACCAACGGTATAGCTATCGGTAGCGACAACGGCCTTGATGTTCCGCCAGTCGCCCACGTCGCACTGACCCAGGCTGTTGTCACCGGCCGCCACCACCGTGCCGTCTTTCTTTAGTCCGACAACGTGGCGTTTGCCCGCCGCTACAGCGGCCAGGTCGTCCCACACCGCCGTCGCCTCGGGCTGCTGTGGGCCGGCATAGAGCAGCTTGCCGTCCTTTCCGACGGCCACAACGTAGTCGTCGCCGGCCGACACAATCGACTCCGACTGCACGACATTGAGCGTTTTGGGAATATAGTCGGACACCGGCTTGAGCGTCGCCATGCCGACGACCCCAACGACCGTCACACTCAGCGCCAGCAGCGACAACGTGCGAATGGGGCTGCGTTTGGCAGCCGTGCCGTCAGTCAAGTGCAGGAAATTGGCCAGCTTGTCACCCTTGGGCAACCGCGCCACATCGGCGCGCTTGACAACACCCATCATCAGCACCAGCACGGCGTAGACGACGACGCCGACCAGCACGCTGGCGCCCATGCAGACGGCCGTCTGCATCCGCGACGCCAAGGCGTTGGGCAGCACGGCCAGCGTCAGCCGGAAGAAGAAGTAGACACTCGCGCCCATAATCATCGAGGCGATCAGCGGCTTGGCAAACGGGCGCAGCAGCCGGCGTAGCGGGATCATGCGGCCGATGGCCACAATATTGAGCAGCGAAATCAAACCATAGCAGACAATCGGGCTGATGGCCGCGCCGGTCAGACCAAACAGCGGAATCAGTACGACGGTGGCGACAATGCGTGCCACGCCGCCGATAAGCATATTGACAAGCGGCACGTTGAACCGCCCCAGCGCCTGCAGGATGGCGTTGGTCAGCGACACAAGGCAAATGGGCAGCACGTTGAGTGCCGCGATGGCCATCAGGTGGCCGCCTTTGACGCCGTCGGTGTACAAGAACTGCATCACCGGCGTGCCCAGCGCCACCAACCCCAGCGTGCAGGGCAGCGCCAGCAGCGCCGTAATATGCAGCGACTGTTCAATCAGGCCGACGACCTTTGACTTTTCGCGCCGCGCCACAGCAGCTGACAGCGCCGGTATGATGCTGACAGCCATGGCCAGCACCAGCGCCTGCGGAAAGCCGACAATCGGCTGTGTTTCGCCCAGCGGCGCGTACATGACGTTGGCCCAAACCTTTGACAAGTCAAACAACGAGCGCAACTGTCCCAGTGCCACCGCCATATCAATGACGTTGGCCAGCTGCAAAATCGATGCGGCCACAGTAATGGGAATGGCGATGCGCAGCAGCTCGCCCAAAATCGAGCGACGGCTACGCGCCGGCGCACTATCCTGCGTGCGGTGCGTATAGCTGTGCTTATGCTTGCGCCAGCCCCAGATTAAGAACAGCGCTCCCAACAGACTGCCCAGCGTCACGCCGAGGATACCGCCGGCGGCGGCGTTGTCGGGGTTGAGCGTCTGCACCATCAGCAGCGCCAGCCCCAGCCCAATGACCAGCTTTCCGGCCGCCTCAACCACTTGAGAAATGGCGGTCGGCATCATATTACCGTGACCTTGATGCACGCCGCGATACGGGCACATCAGACACACCAAAAACACCGCCGGCGCGATGGCACGGATGGTCAGCGTCGAAGCATTCATCCACGTCGCCACCATCGGCGCAAAGATAAACAGCAGCACCGATGAGATGCCGCCCGCCCACAGGAAGGTGGCGCGCGCCACACTGAAAATGGCCAGCACATCCTTGCGGCGGCCCTTGGCGTTGGCCGTCGACACCATGCGCGACACCGCCACCGGCAGTCCCGCCGTGCTGACAACCAGCAGCATACTAAAAATGGCGTAGGCAGAGGTGAAGTAGGTCACCGCCGCCGCCGTCTCATCGTGCGCTTTAAAAATGGCAAAGAGCGGTATCTTGAACAGCGCGCCAATGATTTTTACCAAAATCGTGGCCGCCGACATAATGGCCGCGCCTTTTAGAAAACTATGCTCTTTTTGTTGCGTTTCCATACTCGTTCCCCATTCACACTTGATACAAGCGGCGCAGGCTGTCGTGCGCCACGCTGTGCGTTACCCGTTCCCAATCAATGGTCGGCAGCCGTCCGTTGTCGTACACCGCGCGGCCGCGCACCAGCGTCATGACCACATCAGACGCACGGGCCGCATACACCAAATGGGACAGCACGTCAAAGCAGGGTGTTAAATGCGGCTTGTCGAAGTCGAGCACCGCCAAATCGGCGTCCTGCCCCACGGCCAGTCTGCCGCTCGTCTGCCGGCCCTGCGACATCGCACCGTTAACGGTAGCCATCTCCAGACAGCGCCGTGCCGGCTGCAACGTCGGATCAAGGCTCCGCGCCTTTTGCAACAGCGACGCCAGCTTCATGTCGGCAAACAAATCCATGGCGTTGTGGCTGGCCATGCCGTCGCTGCCCAGCGCCACGTTGAGCCCGGCAACTTCCATCGCATCCAACCGGGCAATGCCGCTGGCAAGCTTGGCATTGCTGGCCGGACAGTGTGCCACCGTAGCGTGTTTGGCCGCCAGCAGTGCCATGTCGTCGTCAGTCAGCCAAACGCCGTGCGCAACCGTGGCCGGCACATCAAACACGCCGCAGTCTGCCAGCGCCGCCGTCGGCGTCCGGCCATGCTTTGCCACGCACTCGTCGTGCTCACGCTGCGTCTCCGACACATGGACGTGCATCCGCAGCCCCTTTTCGGCGGCAAACGCCGCCACCTGTCGCCAGATGTCGGGCGACGAGGTGTACTCGGCGTGCAGCGAAGCATCAATGACAATACGCCCGTCGTCATGACCGTGCCATCTGTCCAGCGCCTCGCGCATTTGGCGGATATCGCTCGACTCGTCAAACGACCACTGCGGCGCAAAGTTGGTCACGCCGCACGACAAATTGACTTTAAACCCCGTCTGCGCCACGCACGCGGCAATGGCGTCGATGTGGGTGTACATTTCGGTAAAGCTGACGACGCCGGCCGCCGCCGCCTCGGCCAGTGCCAGCATCGTGCCGTTGCCAATGTCCTCGCGCGTCATCTTGGCCTCAACGGGGAAGACGCGGTCAAACAGCCAGCTTTGCAGCGCCATGTCGTCGGCGTAGCCGCGCAGCAGCGTCATGGGCAGGTGCGTATGGGCATTGACCAGCCCCGGCATAACAACCCAGTGCCGCTTATCCAAGGTGCGCTGTGCCGGTTCGTTCGGCGGTTGCTGCGACAAGTAGCTGATTTTTCCGCCGGTGACGCCCAGATAGGCGTTTTTTAGCACCGGCGCGTCGCCGGTCATGGTGACGGCCGTGACGTTGGCAAAGAGCAGGTCCATCATGGCAGTCGCTCCAGACAGCCCAGCACCAGACGGGCAAAGCGCGGCCGCACAGCCGCCGCCGCGTCGAGCACATCCTGCTCGGTCAGCCGCTGTTCTACCACACCGGCCGCCATGTTGCACAGCACCGAAAGGCCGAGCACCTCGTAGCCGGCGTGTACAGCGGCAATGACTTCGGGCACCGTCGACATGCCCACCGCCTGTGCGCCCAGCACGCGCGCGGCACGGATTTCAGCCGGCGTCTCGTACTGCGGGCCGGAAAAATACATATACACGCCCTCGCGTAACGTCAGTGCCTGTTGCCGCGCCACCTCGCGCGCTGTCTCGCGCAGCCGCGGCGTATAGGCGTAGCTCATATCGGGAAAGCGTGGCCCCAGCTCGGCGACATTGGCACCGCGCAGCGGCGACTCGTCGAAGAATTTGATGTGGTCGGTAATCAGCATAATGTCGCCGACGGCAAAGCTGGTTTCAACACAGCCGGCGGCGTTGGTGATTATCAGCTTGTCGGCACCCAACAGCCGCAGCACGCGCAACAGATAGACAACAGCCTCAAAGCTGTTGCCCTCGTAGTAGTGCAGCCGTCCCTGCATCAGCGCCACGCGCCGACCGCCCAACAGCCCCAGCACGAGATTGCCGGCGTGACCGGGCGCCGTTGCGGCGGCGAAATGGGGGATGTCGGCGTAGCGAATGACAATGGGCTGCTCGACCTGCTCGGCCAGATAGCCGAGACCCGACCCCAGCACCAGCGCCACCTCGGGCGCAAATCCGCCACTAGCGGCGGCGATAAACGCCGCCGATGCGCGCAGCTGTTCCATACTCAATGAAAACCCTCCAAACGGAACAAAGGGCGGTTTACCCGCCCTTCTTGTATGCTATTGCTGTTCCTCAACCTCGTCGTCATCAAGCTGCTCGATGGCGGCGCCGCAACCGCGGCAGTAGGTGTCACCCTTTTCAATAGGCTTGCCGCACTCAGGGTTGGCGCAGCGCATTGTTTTTCTCAGCTCGGTAATACGCTGATGCCGCTCGGTGATTTCGCCCAGCTTTTCTTCCGCCTGCTCAAGCAGCGTGTCAATGGGCGAGGTGTCGGCCTCTGGGTCGACGTGCGCGGCGTATACCAGCTCACCCATCTGACGGTACAGTGCGTTGAGCTCGGTTTTGAGGTCCATGATCTGCATACGCAGACGGGCGTGCTCCCACAGCTCGCCTGCCTTTTTGCTGGCGCTGCCCGCTTTCTTACCGGCGTACTCGGCGGCAGCCACGCTCTTAACCTTCACCTTTTCCAGGAGGTCCTTGACATTATCGTTCATAGATTTCGAGCTCCTTTCATGCTAATCCTATGCCAATTCGGTCGGGGTATGTCCCATAGTGGCGTCATTATATCACCGCCGCTCCAGCCGGTCAATACGTTTTTAGCGCCCCGTCGCCAGTTAACACCTTATTAACACCTGGCCGCGTTCCGGACAATTCTGTTCTAACCTAGGGCCAACCCCCATATCCTTTAATTGAACTTATCAAGTGCTAAGGGGGAATCCACTGTGGAAGCAACTCGTATCTACGAGGATATTGCGCTCCGGACCGAGGGTGACATCTATATTGGCGTTGTCGGACCGGTGAGAACGGGAAAATCGACCTTTATCAAGCGCTTCATGGAAACGCTGGTCATTCCCAACATCGAAAATCCAAACCGCCGCAACCGCGCCCGTGACGAACTGCCCCAGTCGGGTTCCGGCCGCACCATCATGACCGCCGAGCCCAAGTTCGTGCCCGAGGACGCCGTCGAGGTCGGCATTGGCGGCACCGCCATGTTCCAGGTGCGGCTGGTCGACTGCGTCGGCTACATGGTGCCCGGCGCCATGGGGCAGACCGAGGACGGCGCGCCGCGCATGGTCAGCACGCCGTGGCAACCCAACCCCATTCCCATGGCCGAGGCCGCCGAGCTGGGCACGCGCAAGGTCATCGGCGACCACAGCACCATCGGCATGGTCATCACCACCGACGGCACCATCAGCGACATTGAGCGCGAGGACTACATCGAGGCCGAGACCCGCGTCATCAATGAGCTCAAGGAGCTGGGCAAGCCGTTTCTCGTGCTGGTCAACTCGGTCTACCCCGATGCGCCGCTGGCGCTGGCGGTGGCCGAGGAGCTGAAAGCCAAGCATGGCGTTACCTGTCTGCCCGTCAACTGTCAGGCCATGGACGACGCCGAAATCACCGAAATCATCAAGGGCGTTTTGTTTGAATTCCCGCTCAGCGAGCTGGGGCTTTTTCTGCCGCCGTGGGTCGAGGCACTGCCGGCCGACCACGCCATCAAGACCACCCTTTACGCCGCCGTGCTGGAAGCCGCCGAGCGGCTGCAAAAAATCCGCGACGTTGACAGCGCACTGGCCGACATGCGCACCTGCCCCACCATCAGTGGCGTCAAGCTAACCGCCATCCACCTCGGCACCGGCATGGCGACCGCCGATATCGAGCTGCCGCGCCAGCTGTTCTACACCACACTGGGCGAGCAGTCGGGCTTTGAAATCAACGACGACGGCGACCTGATGTCGCTGCTGGCCGGGCTGTCCAAAATCAAGGACGAATACGCCAAAATCGCACCGGCGCTGGAGGATGTCAAGAACATCGGCTACGGCATTGTCATGCCGTCGACCGAGGAGCTGACGCTCGAGCAACCCGAAATCGTGCGCCACGGTACGCGCTACGGCGTGCGGCTGCGCGCCAGTGCGCCCAGCATCCACATGATCCGCGCCGACATCGAAACCGAGGTCAGCCCCATTGTCGGCAACGAACGGCAGAGCGAGGATTTAATCCACTACCTGCTGTCCGAGTTTGACGGCGAGCCCGACAAGATTTGGCAGAGCAACATCTTCGGCAAATCGCTGCACGACTTGGTCAGCGAGGGCCTGCACAACAAGCTCAAGCGCATGCCCGACGACGCACGCGCCAAACTGCAAGAAACGCTGCAGCGCATCATCAACGAAGGCTCGGGCGGACTCATTTGCATCATTTTATAAACAAAAAAGGACCGCTTCTGCGGTCCTTTCAGCGTGTCAAAAAACTTGTTTATTGACACGCTGAAAGACTGACAAAGAAGTGCGCAGGCAAAGAAACGCTGTCCGTCGGCGTACGATGGTACGCTAGGGCAGCGTTTCTGCAGCAAGTAAAATCATTGCGGCGCAGCGACCTGGTCGATGCGCCGCAAATCGTTAGTCGTGAATCAAGATACCGCTTTGCGTCGCCGTTTTCTCTTTTTTCTGACACTGGTTTTACGGTGCGCGCTTTTTTGATGGTCTAAAAGGACCGCTCATGCGGTCCTTTTTCTGATCGTTTGTAACTCATCGATCCTCGCGCAGATTACCGCGCCGAGCCTGCACTTCTAAATAGGCAGCCGCCACCGCCGTTTCAAACACAATCAGCGGACCGACCTTGACCAAATCGGCAGCCTTGGCGACCCATTGATATGTAGCGCCGTCATTGGCGTTTACCTGCGCCATAAAGAGCAGTGACGCGGCCAGCAACGCGATAACCACCAGCAGCCCGCCCCGCAGCAGGGAGAACGACACCTCATTGCACGTTAAGTACTTTTCCACACTCTCACCTCGCTTTCATGCTAACACCCACTTTACATAAGTGCAACCCTCAACTTTTTCCAGTGAATATATACAGGCAAAACACAAAAATAACCACCGCCACCTACAACAATATTGTTTGTATTCTGCGCAATTGTGTCGCCACATTACTCAAATCTACTACGGAAAAGTTCAATTGTCGAAATAACTCGATGAGTTACCACCCAAAAGTCACACAGAAAGTCTTATACTGGTCACACCGCATTGATTTGTGACGGGTGGGTGACTGGCGTGAAACTGATACATTTCGCCGAACAACAAATGTCCCTGAATGATGCCCCGTGCACGGTCAGCTACGCGCTGACCGTTGAAACGCTGTTTACCGAAGACCACATGGCCATTTGCGAGCAGTTTGGTGTTTCCGTGACGCTTCGCTGCGGCGCTTCGCGCACCGCTGTGACCGTCGGCGGCATCACCACGCACCTGCCCACCGCCGAGCGGTTGCTGGCGCTATTGGCGCGCCACGCCGTGCTGCCGGCACATCTGCGCGACATCGTCGACGATTTTCTTGTCGGCTGACGCGTCCTGCCAACATTTTCAACTGTTTAAAGCACCGTCGAAAGGCGGTGCTTTGCTTGCATTTTCATTCATTTTATGCTATCCTATATCCACACAGCGTTGACGCGCAGTATCCTAGTCAGCGCCGCCGGCTCCTAAGGCGGGCCTAAAAATCCGTTAAAGGGCACATCGATGAAGTCCCTGGTGCTTGCTGCATACGCCCAGTATGGGGTGGGTGCTGGGGGTTAAGGTTTTGGGGCGACCCGTAATGGCATATGGATCCCGACCCCTTTACCGTGGAGACCTGTTCTTGTGGGCGGCCGCATTTGCGGCCCGTTTACGAAGCAGGGAGAACCTGCAATGCGGTCCCTGAGGCTGTGTGCAGAGTAGCCTGCCTTGCGTGGCGGCTTCGGATGGAGGAATACGCGGACTCGCCCAAGGCCATGGGCAGCCCGTGATTGCCCCCTGAAATTGTCGCTGCTAAAGAGGCTAAGAGTCGGTCGGTCTGTTGTGGAAAACACCTAGGCTGTCTTTGTCGAGTCGGACGGGGATTACAGTACGGTCTGAGTGGCGATTCGGTGCCGCTTGCGGTGACGCGGCGGTGTGCGCTTCAAAGGGAAACCGCCCGGACGGCGACGTCGGGTAGTGCGCGGGGAAATCCAACCGAACCTAAGCCGTAAGATTTATCCGTCAGGCTGCGTCAACGACTGTTCTAAACTGTACTGCATCGGCTGCATTGCGGCCGCTGATTTTCATGCCTAGCGGCGTAAGGAACGGGTCAGATTGAAAGAAAAAAAACCGCGCAAACCAAAACGCGCCGCCGGCGCCAAACGCGTTGAGCCCAAGTGGATTGCCACGCTGTTTGTGCTGTCGACGCTTGTTTCTGTGCTTTTTGCTTTTGCCAGCGACCGGCTGCTCAGCAATTCGGGCTATCTTGTATCGTTTCTGGTGCTGCTGTTTATCATCATCACCGGCATCCTTTTTGACGTGCTGGGCATTGCCACCGCTACCTGCGACGAAAAGCCGCTGCACTCCATGGCCGCGCGCAAGCGCTACGGCGCAGTGCAGGCCATCAAGCTCATTCGCAACGCCGAAAAGGTGTCCAGCTTTTGCAACGACGTGGTCGGCGACATCTGCGGCATCATTTCGGGCGCCACAACAGCCGCCATTGTGCTACAGCTGGTCAGCCGCTTCAGTTGGAATGCGCTGGGCATCAGCCTCGGGCTATCGGGTCTGGTCGCCGGCCTGACCATCGTGGGCAAGGCCATCGGCAAAACCTTTGCCATGAATTACAACACCGACATCGTACTCGGCATGGGCAAAGCCATCCGATTCTTTAGTCTAGGCTTCCGAAAGGGGTCCTCAAAATGAACATCCTTGACGCCGACGTCAAGCAACTCAACTTCCGCCAGCTCAAGCTGTTGTCGCTGCAAATCCGAAAGTTTCTCATCGACAACGTATCGCAGACCGGCGGCCATCTGGCCTCCAACCTCGGCACCACCGATCTCATCGTGGCGCTGCACAAGGTCTTTGACACCGCGCACGACCGTGTTCTCTTTGACGTCGGCCATCAGGCCTATGCCCATAAAATTCTCACGGGACGCCGGGAGTTTTTTTCCACCCTGCGCCAGTTTAACGGTTGCTCGGGCTTTCCCTCCCCCGCTGAGTCATCCTTTGA
>JAVBPM010000080.1:0-3995 GCA_031549605.1 Oscillospiraceae bacterium
GCGCGGCGCGCACGCCGCCGATGGTCTCGACAACGACCTGCACCTCGGGGTCGTTTTCAATGACGGCAAAATCCTTGGTCAGATACGCGGCGTAGGGACTGTCGGGAAAATCGCGTACGTCGAGAATGTACTTGAGCTTAATGTCGCTGCGGGCGCTGTCGGCCACGTTGCGCGCGTTGCGCTCCAGCAACTGGGCCACACCCGACCCGACAACACCAAATCCTAAAATGGCTACAGATACCATGCTGATACCCCTCTTTAACAATAGTATTGGTCATTTTACCACGCTCGACGCCGGTTGACAAGCCCGAGTATCCGCACAGCTGCCCAGCGGCACAAAAATAGCGCCTCCCACGGTGGGGAGGCGCTGCACGTTATGACGTCAGGGTGCCGGCTCGGGCGTGACATCGGGTGTCGGCTCAGGCGTCGGATCCGGCTTCTGCGTTTTCTTGGGCGTCGGCTCTGGTGTCGGCGCCTGTGTCGGCTTGGGTGTTGAACTGGGTGGCTTATCCGACGGCTTGGTAGTCGGCACCGCCGTGCCCGTCGGTGTCGGCGTTGCCGTCGGCGATATCGAGTAGACAGGTGTGCCGGTGTGCTTGGAGTTGCAGCGCTGGCTCATGCGTGCCGCGTTGGACGGCGGGTTGCCGCTGCCGCCCTTTCCGGTGCGCGCCACATACTGTTCGTCGGCCAGAATAACGCCGGTCATGGGGAACCGCCGATCCAAATTCATAGCGGCCACTGTTTTGGTCTGCGTACAGCCAGCCCCCGCGCGCATGCCCGAGAACAGGCAAATGGTGACGTATTGGTGAATGGTGCAGGCGTCCTTGGGCACATCCTCGGGCGCGAACCGGCCCGTTTTAATGCGGCTGCCGCGCGCGTCCGACTTACACGCCTTGCCGGGCGCCATACCCGAGTCAACGCAGTAGCGGGCCTCAACGACCTTATCAATTTTAAAGAACTCCTTGCGCTCCTTGCCCTTGTGCAGAATGTCCATAACCTTCTTCCACATGGTAACACTGGGGTTATTCTTTACGCCCTTAATCTCCTGGGGCTGATCGTAGCCAAACCAGACGGCGCCGACATAGTAGGGCGAATAGCCCACCCACCAGCGGTCGTGGTCGTTGCTCGTCGTACCTGTTTTGCCGGCGGTCGGCATATTCGTCAGCTGTGCCAGCGCACCGGTACCATTGGTCACGACGTTCACCAGCATTTCGTTCATATACCATGCGGTATTAACCTTAATAGCCTGTGTGCCCGCGTCGTCACGGTTGTCGAGTATAATTTTGCCATTGCTGTCTGTGACGTAGTCGTAGGTGCGCGTTTTGTTCCACACGCCCTTGTTGACAAAAGCGGCATAGCCGCCCGCCATTTCACGGGTCGAGACGCCGTAGGTCAAGCCGCCGAGCGCGAGCGGCGCAATGTCAATATCGCTCAGTATCGTTTTGCCGCTTTTTTTCGACGCCACCAGCGTGGTAAAGCCAAAGTTCTTGGTCATATACTCAAACGACTTCTCGGGCGTCACGGCGATCAGCGTGTTACAGGCGCCGGCGTTGTTGGAAATTTGAACAGCGTGCATCATGGTCATCTGACCGGCATAGCCGGTCGACGTGGAGTTCTTGGGCCAAATTTTGCCTCGACTATCGAGTTTAACCGGCGCGTCGAGCACGGGCGAATAGGGCGTCATGCCCAGCGCATCAATGGCCGGCGCATAGACGGCCAACGGCTTAATTGACGAACCCGGCGGTCGTTTGGCCACCGCGCGGTTGAAGGTTCTTGCTTGTGTCTTGGCGTTGCGGTCGCCGCACATGCCCAGCACGGCGCCGGTATAGGGGTCCACCACAGTCATGGCTGCCTGCGGCTTGTCAAGGCCTCTGACTCCGGGATAGGCGGCGTCGTCGCCAAAAATCGAGTCCATGTCGGCCTGCACCTTTTGGTCAACGCAGGCGTAAATCTTGTAGCCGGCCGTGTACAAACTGGCCTGCGCAATTTTGTCGCTAATGTTCAGCTCTTTCTGCAAGTCGGCCGCGACGTCGGCAAACACCTGGTCGACATACGTCGACTGCACGGTGTTGGTCTGTGTCTCCTCGCCCTTTTTGTCCTTCATAAAGACCAGCTTTTCCGCCATCGCCTGCTGATACTCGGCTGGGGTAATGTAGCCCTGCGCTTCCATCTCGCCCAAAATCGTCTTGCGCCGGGCCTCGTTTTTGGTGGGGTTGAGGTAGGGGTCATACTTGGAGGGCAGGTTGGTAATGCCAACCAAACAGGCCGACTCGGCAATGGTCAAATCCTTGACCTCTTTGCCGAAATAGTACTTGGCGGCGGCGCGAATGCCGTACTGGCCCTGACTCAAGTAAATGGTGTTGAGGTAGAGCTCCATGATTTCTTTTTTGTTGAGCTTTTCTTCCACGTCAAGCGCCATCAAAATCTCGCGCAGCTTGCGCTGCACGGTGACTTGGTTTTCGCCGGTCAGGTTTTTGATGACCTGCTGGGTCACGGTCGAGCCACCCGAGGTGCTGCTGTTGCCGACAAGGCTCAAAAAGCCCTTAACCGTCGTGCTCCAGTCAACGCCGTGATGCTCGTAAAAGCGCTTGTCCTCAATAGAAACAACGGCGTGCTCCAGATGTTGTGGAATATCCTTGTAGTCCACCCAAACACGGTTCTCCGCGCCCATGATTTGAGCCAACACAACGTAGTTGCCCGAGTCATCCTTGGCGTTGACAAAGCTGGTCAGGTTGAGCTGCATATCGCGCAGGTTGATGCCGATGTCCTTAACCAGATGCTTGTTGATGTAGACAGCGACAATAACGGCCAAAATGGCCGCCGTTGTAATCATAACCAGCAAAAAGGTGCCGATGATGCGGCCGATCCAGGCAAGCACACTGCCCAGATAACTGCCGGCCTGCTCCGCGGCGTGTTTTTTATGACGTAGCATAGATGCCTCCTCTTGTGCGATGGGGGTTACAGCGTAACGGTCATGCCGTCGTACGCGGCCTTGATGCCGTGCAGACGCAGCCGTTCTTCAATTTCCAAATGGGTTAGCCCGGCCATGTGGGAAAAGTGGGACGCCACAAACGTCGTCTGCTCGCCGGTGCTGCGCTGGGCAAACAAGCGGTGCGCCACAGTAATATTATCTTCAATGTTCATATGCGTCTTGGTCTCGTGCTCAGTGACGTTGCAGCAATCCAGCACAGCCAGATTAATCTGTATGCCGCGCAACGCGTCCCAGGTCGATTCGGGAAAGAAACCACTGTCCAGCCCGTAGAGCAACGCCTTGCCCTCTTTTTGAATCAAGAACAGCAGCGCACCCTCACAGTGCCGCGCCTCCAACGGCGTCACGGCATAGCCGCCGACGTCGACTTGTTGCCCCACGCTCAGCTCATGCAACACCAGCCGGTCGCCGATATAGGACAATGCGTCGCCCAGCGACGAGCGCAGCCGTTGCAGCACCTCGGCGCTGCCATAGAGGTGCAGCGGCGGGCGTCCCAGCGAATAGGGCTCGCGCAAATTACAGAGATCACCGGTGTAGAAGTGCTCGCGGTGCTGATGGGTAATCAAAACGTGCTCGACCTGTGTCAGCGCCTCGCCATACTGCGACGCGGCGTAGATGTCGGGTGGAAAGTCAATGAGCAGCGCGTCGTCAACCAGCGCGCAGGCGCGACGACGCAGCTCCCGACCCTTTTGCTCGCGCGCACGCTTACAGCAGTCGCACTGGCAAAACAGCCCGGGCATACCCTCGGCGGCGCCGGTTCCTAAGAAACAGAGTTGCATTGCATCACTTCCCTACTGATAGCCACAGATTATTATAGCGCCGTTTACCATAAAAAGCAAGTCAGAACCGCTTGACACCGTGATAAGTTTGTAGGATTACAATAGAAGTGTTACAGGAGGAATAAAAAGGTAGCGAATAGGCGAACCAAGTGATAAGGTTGAGTTACCACACAACAACCGGTCAGGAGGTCACCTATTCGCTATGGATAAGATAACACAAACCAGTC
>JAVBPM010000060.1:0-30913 GCA_031549605.1 Oscillospiraceae bacterium
TCGCGCAGGAAGGCGAGATAGTCCTCCAGACACAGCTCCTTTTGGTTCATGACCGCGGCGTGTGGCACGCCAACATAGCGAAAGTGCCACGGCTCATACAGTACGCCCGTTGTGTCGATGTCCTTCTCGGGATAGCGCAGCACAAAGCCATACTTGTGCCCATGCTTGAGAATCCACTCGCCCGGCCGCGTGCTGTCAAACGACTCCTTGGGCCGCGCGTCGTGTAGCGTCTGAATGTCGAGTCCCAACCCCAGCTGGTGGTCGCTGCAGCCCGGCTTGGCAATATCGGTAATCTCGCGGCCGCTCTCGGTGACCTCAACGGTCCGCCGGTCGCTGTTGTACAGCTGCGTCTGTAATTCATAGTCGCGGTAGGCGCTGATAATCAAAAGGTCGGCCAGCCCCTGTGTGTCCAGCGTGTCAACCATGCTGACCAGCGCGTCGTAGGCCACCTTGCGCAGCATCATGTCGTCCTTGTTCAGCACCGGTTTGCGCGTCTCCGACAGCGGCAGCAGCGGCACTAAGTCGGGCGGTATGTAGTCGGCCGCCAGCGGGTAATCCTCGTTGGCCAGCAGCAGTGAGTCGACAGCCAAGCCGGCATCGGCCGGCAGCGTGCAGCTAAGGCGCTTGGCGCCCGCCGTCACCTGCATCTTCACCACATCGGTAGTCGGTCGTTTGGCGGCAGTGGCAAACAGCCAAACCGTCAGCCCGGTCAGCAGCGCCAGCACGAGCAGATACGCAATTGTAGTACGCGTTGATTTCAAGGTTTCACTCCCTTTTGTGTCAGCCTATATTATGACGCAAAACAGTTGTTTTGTCAATTCACCAACCACGGCAAACTGCTTGCCAGTATCGGTGACCTGTGATAAAATATGTCCTGCGTGCAAAGGCTATTCCTGCACGAATAATTTGCAGCGAGGGATGCCTGTGAAAACCAAAAAAATTCTGACCGACATGCTGGTGGTAACGATTGGCTGCGTGCTGATGGGCCTGTCGGTCAGCCTCTTTTTCGACCCTTACCGCATCATTCCCGGCGGCCTGACCGGCCTGTCGATTTTGCTCCACGACGCCACCGGCCTGCTCAGCATCGGTTCGATTATTTTAATCGTCAACATTCCGCTTTTTTTGCTCAGCTGGATATTTGTCGGACACCACTTTCTCATCGGCACCGTCTTCGGCACAGTGGTGTCATCGTTGTTTATCGACCTGTTCAACGCCGTTCTCAAGCCACCCACCAACCTCGAGCCTTTTATGGCCGCCATCGCCGGCGCCGTCCTGATGGGATTGGGCCTCGGCCTTATCTTTACGCGCGGCTACACCTCGGGCGGCAGCGACGTCGCGGCGCGCCTGCTCAAGAATCTTATGCCCCACGTACAAATGGGTCATCTCATGCTGGTCATCGACTGTCTCGTCATCGCCGCCGCCGGCCTGTATTACCAAGACCTCAACAGCGTCATTGTCGCGGCCGTGGCCGTCTACATCATCTCTGTGGTGGTCAACGGCGTCGTCTACGGCATCAACGTCGAGCGCGTGGCCTACATTATCAGCAGCGACCCCGACAAGGTCGTGGCCGCCATCGAAAACGACCTGCACCGCGGCGCCACGTTGCTACACGGCGAGGGCGGCTTCCGCGGCGAGCCGCGCAAGGTCATTTTATGCGCCATCAAGCGCCAGCAGAGTGCGGCGCTGAAAATGACCGTAAAAAAAGCCGACCCCCATGCCTTTCTCATTGTCATGAGTGCCAATGAGGTGCTGGGCGAAGGCTTTCGCGATTACGACGAGAAGGCGATGTAGATTAGGCCAGGCAGGGCGCCATCAGCGCTTGCCACGCCGCCTCATCAAAGGCGTCAAACCGTTGATGGGCCTGCGACTGATCCAAGCCGTGCCGGTTGGTGGCCGTGTAGGCATAGCAGTGCATACCGGCGGCCAGTGCCGCCTTGATGCCGTTTTCGGAGTCCTCAATCACCAGGCAACGCTGCGGTTCAACACCCAGCAGCTCGGCCGCCTTGAGAAAAATATCGGGGCTCGGCTTACCGCGCAGCACATCGCTGCCGGTCACCGCGCCGGTCAGATAATTGTCCAGCGCAAAACGCTCAATGATATAATGCACCATCGGCGCAATCGACGACGACGCAATCGTCATCTGAACACCCGCCTGTTTCAGCCGCCGCATCCAATCCTCAACGCCCGGCTCCAGCTGCACCTCTCCACGCTTGAGCGCGTTGAGCAGCGAGTCGGCGTAGCGGGTACATAGCTCCTCCTCGCTCAGCGCGATGTCGGGGTGCCACGACTTTACCTGCCGGCCAAATTCACGGTACGACGCACCGGTTATGGCCTCAATTTCGCGCGTGCCAAACGGCAATCCCAGCTCGGCAAACAGCTCGGCATCCGACACATTGTACAGCCGCTCGCTGTCAATCAGCACGCCGTCCATATCAAAAATCACTGCCTGAAACGTCATTGTATCATTCCTTTATTGTGAGGTGAGCCCGTGTACTGCAAGCGATGGCGCTGTCTGTTACTGACAGCGTTGCTTATCATTGTAACAGGTTGCTCGTCGATTGTAAACCGCGACACCAAGAGCGTCGAGCAGCACCCCGACACCGTCGGCCTGCAGGTCGCTGCCAACAGCATCAGCGACATGGAGACGCTGACGCAGGCGGTCATGCAGCTGGTGCAGCGCACTGAAGCCAGCGGCACGCTGACCTTTTCCCACTACACAGGCGACATCGAGGCCGATTTGGCGCAGGCCTGCTACGAGGTCAGCCGCGAGACGCCGCTCGGCGCCTTTGCCGTCGACTATATGTCCTTCGAAACGCCGGTCATTGTCAGCGGCACCGGCCGCAGCACCGTGTTTATCCGCTACAAGCGCACACAGGCTGAGCTGGCCAGCCTGCCCCACGTTAACACCCAGCAGTTTCGCGCGCAGGTGGCGTCGGCCTTGACCAGCTACAGCCAGCGACTGGTGGTTGAAATGGGCTATTTCAACCCCGCAGACACCGATTGCAAGCAGCTGGCGCGCCAACTGTTCATCGACTACCCGCTGTGGACAACACAGCTACCCGACATCAGCGTCAAAACCTACCCCGACAACAGCATTCGCTGCATTGTCGAAGTCACCTTCACCTACCAGCAGGACATCAAAACGCTGACCCAACAGCGCGACGCCGCCGTGGCGGCGCTGGTGCAGCGGCAGCCGGCGCGGCCTGATACCAACGACGTGCCGACGCAGCTGACGCAGCTGGCCACGTTGTTGACCACCAGTCTGCAACCCGACGACACACCCATCAACGCCGACCAGCCGGGCGTGCCCGACAGCGCTTACGGCGCGCTGGTCAAACAAAAAGCCAACACGTTGGGCATTGCCTTGGCCTTCAAGGCCATGAGCCATCGCTGGAATTTGCCCTGTCGCATTGTCATCGGTGAAAAGCAGGGCGCGCGCGCGGCGTGGAATCTCGTGCAAGTGGCCGACCAGTGGTACCATGTCGATGTCAGCCCGCCGCTGAGCGAGCAACCGGCAGTGCTGCTTAAGGGCGACGACGCCATGACCGACTACCGCTGGGACAAAAGCAAAGTGCCACCGGCGCCGGCCGACTACGCCCCGCCCACGGACTAAAACAACAGGCGGCTCCGAGCACCCGGAGCCGCCTGTACTTATGTGGCTTTTTATCAGTGGCCGTCTTCTTCCTCCAGCAAGTGCTTTGCCTCTTCTATCACCTTCTGCTGAATGTTGGCCGGCGCGTCCTCGTAACGCGAGAATTCAAACGTGTAGCTGCCACGGCCCTGCGTCATCGAGCGCAGGTCAATGGCATAGGTGCTCATTTCGGAAGCCGGCACCTCAGCCTCGATAATCTGGCCGTCGTCGGACGGGTTCATGCCCATCACGCGGCCGCGACGCTTGTTGAGGTCGCCGATTACGTCGCCCATGTAGCTGTCGGGCACGGTAACCTTCAGCGTGCCAATCGGTTCCAGCAGAACGGGGTTGGCCTGCGGCAGACCTGCCTTATAGGCCAGGCTGGCAGCCACCTTAAAGGCCATTTCCGACGAGTCGACGTCATGATACGAGCCGTCGACCAGCGTCGCTTTTAAAAAGACAACGGGATAGCCGGCCAACACGCCCTTGTGGACGCAATCGCGTAAGCCCTTTTCCACGGCGGGGTGGAAGTTCTTGGGCACGCTGCCGCCAAAGATTTTTTCTTCAAAGACCAGCTCTTCGACGTCACCCGGCTCAAACTCGACCCAAATGTGGCCGTACTGTCCGTGACCGCCCGACTGTTTCTTGTGCTTGCCCTCCACTTTGACTTTTTTGCGAATTTTTTCACGGTAGGCCACGCGCGGCGCCGACGTCTCAACCTCAACGCCAAATTTGTGTTTTAAGCGCGAGCACAGCACGTCGAGATGGATGTCGCCCATGCCGCTGACCACCAGCTGGTGCGTCTCGGCGTTGTTGACCAAAATAAAGGTCATGTCCTCCTCGGCCATGCGGTGCAGACCGTTGGCAATCTTGTCCTCCTGACCGCGCACCTTGGGTGACAGCGCCTGCGAGTAGCAGGGCGGGTTAAACGTAATGCCCACCGCAGCCTTGACATCATGGCTGTCGCACAGCGTATCGCCGGTATGTACATCCAGCAGCTTGGCCACAGCGCCAATGTCGCCGCAGGCCACCTCTTTCACTTCTTCGTTTTTCTTACCACGTACGGTATAGATATGGCCGATTTTTTCAGGATGGCCGGTACGCGCGTTAATCAGCGACATATCCGACGTCACCCTGCCGCGCAGTACCTTGAAGAACGAGAACTTGCCATACTGATCCGACAGCGTCTTAAACACCAGCGCCACGGTGGCACCGGCGGGATCGCACACAATGTCGCCGCCGTCGACGGCCTTTTCAGCCGGTCGTTCCTCGGGCGCGGGGCAGTAGTCGACAATCGCCTGCAACAGCAGCTCGGTGCCCAGACCGGTCACCGCCGAACCGCAGAAGACAGGCGCGAGCGAGCCGCCCTTGACACCGGCGGCAATGCCCTTTTTCAATTCCTCGGCGGTAAACGTCTCGCCACCAAAGAATTTGTCCATCAGCGCGTCGTCAGTCTCGGCGACGTTCTCGGCCAAAATGGCATAGTAGTCATCAACCTGTGCCGTCATGGCATCGGTCATCGGCAGCTCAACCTGCTTGCCACCCTCCATTTTATAGGCCTTGCGCGTGGCGATGTCAATCACACCGACAGTCTTGCCGCCGTCGACGGCCGGCACCACCACGGGGCAGACCGAGATGCCAAAGTGGCTGCGCAGCGTGTCAAAGGCGCGCTGGAAGTTGGCGTTTTCCTCGTCCAGCTTGCCGACATAGATCATTTTGGGCAGCTTGCGCTGGGTGGCGAACTTCCACGACTTCTCCGTGCCGACGCCAACGCCGCCCTTGGCCGTGCAGACAATCAGCGCGGCGTCGCTGACGCGCAGCGCTTGGAAAACCTCGCCCTCAAAGTCATAGTAGCCCGGCGTATCCAAAATATTGAGCTTGCAGTTGTTATACTTGAGCGGCAGAGGCTTGCCGGCAATGGTAATCTGGCGTTTGATCTCCTCGGGATCAAAGTCGCCGATTGTATTGCCGTCAGCGATCTTTCCGAGTCGGTCTGTGGTTTTCGTCAGAAAGAGCATGCTCTCGCTCAGGGAGGTCTTACCGTCACTACCGTGACCCAACAGACATACGTTACGCAGTTGACTCATTGCTTCCTCTCCTTTGTTTCGGCAAAGCCGAATGGCGCGGCCGGACAACCGACCGTATCTCGGCTATTATACACGACACGAGCTTTGCTGGCAAGGCTTATTTTGTAGAAAATGTCAAAAAAATTGTCACACCGGCAATCGGATTAGTGCATCTTCCAACAGGCTTATCAGTGCATCTGCCGCCTCGCGCTTAGCCGTTTGCGCGCGCTCAAGCAACTGGCACAGACAGGGGTCGTGGCAGCCGGACAGCATCTGCGCGTAGCGATTGGCGGCATGAGCCTCGTCAAAAAACAGCGCGCGCAGCGTCGGCAGCAGCTCGCCACCGGCCGGACAATCGTGGTTGTCAGGCAGCTCAGGCCGCTGGCCGGTCAGCAGATAACAGACCGACGCCAAGCGCCGCGCCAGCTGCCGTTGCCGCGTTTTCAACGTGCCAAACAGTCGCGCGGCGCGGCGGTCGCTCACCTTGCCGGCCAGACAGCCATAGGTCATCTCCAAAAGCTGTTCGGCCGCCACCGCTAAACATAGCTGCCGCTTCAGCTCGTCGCCCGCCTGTTCAAAGCAGGCATAGCCGCCTGACGCCGGCTCAGCCGCAGCGGCCGGTGCCGGCTCAAGCGGCGGACTAAGAAAATCAGCCGGTGTCTCCAGCTGCGACAATCGTGGCTGCACCTGCGCCCACAGCTCGTTCAGCCGCTGCAGCTCCTGCGGATCAATGGTTGGGTTCATCATACAGGCCTCCTCAACGGCCTCCGGCCGTCACACTATTGTATGACCGCCAAGCCACAAGCTGTGCCTCAGCCCATAAAAAACAAGGCGCCGGAAGCAACTCCGGCGCCTTGTGCATTGTTATTTGTCGCGGTAGCCCCGCTCCTTGCGTTTCTTGTTGTGCTGAATGGCGATGACAATATACACCACAATCAACAGCACCAACAGTATCGCGCCGCCCCAGATAAACACCTTGGCCTTCTGATAAAAGGCGGATATCTGAATGCCGACGTAGGCGCCCTCCGACCGCTCGATGGCGGCGTCGGTTACCAGCGGCAGCGTGGCAATCACCGTGTCACCGTCCATGACGTCGACTGTGCCCATCTGCTGTCCTATTTGCACCGGCGCAATCAACACACCGGCATCGTCACGGTTGCCCACCTTGACATCAACAAAGGGCACGCACTTGAGTGTCGACTTGTCAAAGTCCTTGGGCACAACCGTTTCCACACCTTCGCCCGTAACCAGATTGACCAAATCGGCGTCCTTGCCGGCCGCCACCGCCTGTGACAGCACCGGCTCGCCCTTGGCCACCAGTTCGCGCCGTTCAAAGTTGCCAAAACCC
Organism: Oscillospiraceae bacterium; assembly: GCA_031549605.1. GTDB lineage: Bacteria > Bacillota > Clostridia > Oscillospirales > UBA929 > WRAI01. Next base: position 7,046 of record JAVBPM010000060.1, read on the forward strand.
CAGTCCAGCAGCTTAATCGACTCGGTAAAGCTGCCCACCTGCTGGTCGGCCGTCATGCCGGCGCCCATAACCACACACAACAGCTCCATCGAGTTTTTGGTCGCCAGCGACACCAAACAGTGTCCCGCCGGCGTCGTGTAGCCCGTTTTGATGCCCTTGGCGCCCGGATAGTAGTGCGGCGACTTGGCCTGCTGGGCAATCAAGCCGTTGGTTGTCTTCAAGATGCGCGCGGCCGACTTGTTGGTCGCCTTGACCTCATAGCTCTCGGTATGCGTAATATCCAAAAACATCGATTGCTTGCGCGCCTCCATGGCAATCAGATACAAATCATAGGCCGTCGTGTAGTGGTCGGGGTCGTGCAGGCCGTGCGGATTGACAAAGTGGGTGTCCACACAGCCAATTTCCTGCGCCTTGGCGTTCATCATGTCGACAAAGGCGGGCACCGAGCCGGCCACTTCTTCGGCCAAGACATTACACGCCTCATTGGCCGATTTCAGCATGACGCAGTAGAGCAAATCCTTAACCGTCAGCGTCTCACCCGCCACCAAATTGGCCGTGCTGCCATCAGGGTTCAGATTTTGCAGCGCCGTCTCGCTCACCGTCACCATATCATCAAGATTAAGATGCTCGAGCGCCAGTAAGGTTGTCATAATTTTCGTCGTGCTGGCGGGGTAGCACCGTTCCTGCGCGTTTTTGTCATACAACACACGCTTTGACGACGTCTCGACCAAAATGACGTTTTTCGCTTGGATATCCGGGCTTTCAACGGCGTAAGACCGTTGCGGCACAACAAAAAGAACCGTCATAATCAGAACGGCGCAAATCCACAAACGCTTCAAACAGCATCACCTCGCCCTATGAGATTGTATTATTATACATGATACCGTCCGAAATGTGAAGTGCTTTATGGTTACAGTTTCAGATTATCGTCAATCACGCCGCGCGCAATACGATAAAACCAGCCGGCCGCGCCGGTGTACCAGCTCCAGCCGCCGCGCCCACGATGCTCAGCGTTGTCGTAGACATCGGCGGCCAGCACATAGGGTTCGGCCTTGTATTCCGCGCCGTCGTGCGTCTCGGGCAGCAGCAGCTCCAACAGCTCCAGCGCCGTCTCACGCCGTCCCATCAGCGCATAGCCCATCGCCAGCCACACCGCCGCATGGGTGTACTGTCCGCCATTTTCACGCACGCCCGGCACGTAGCCCTTGATATACCCCGGGTCGCGCGCACCCTCGTCGAAAGCGGGCGTAAAGAGCCGAATATAGCGGTGCCGGTAGTCAACCAGCCGCTCCCGCGCCGACTCCAGCGCCTGTAGCTGCCGTGCGCGGTCGCCGCCGGCATCAAGACAGGCAAACGACTGGGCGATTGAGTCAATGCAGCATTCGGCGTCGCCGTCGGCGCCCAGCGCCGCGCCATCGTCATAGCTGCCGCGTAAAAACCAGCGCCCGTCCCAGGCGGCGCGTCCCGCCGCCCATAAGCGCTGCGCCGCCGCCCGGTAGTCGGCGCCCTCGCCACCCAACCGGCAGCACAGCGCCGCCAGCTTCTCCAGCACAAAAGCGGCAAACCATGTCAGCCACACACTCTCACCGCGCCCGCGCTCACCCACGCGGTTAAACCCGTCGTTCCAGTCGCCGCTGCCAATCAACAGCAGCCCGCGCTCGCCCGTGCCACGCGCCATCACCAGCTCCGCCGCGCGGCAGGCGTGCTCCAGCATCGTGCCACGCCGCGCCGACAAACGTGGCAGCTCATAGCGCTCCTGCTCGTCGGCGCCCAGCACCGGCGATGTCAAGTATGGCACCTTGATTTCCGTCAACGCCGTATCGTCCGTTTGCTCGACATACAGACACAGCCCGTATGCCAGCCACAGCAAATCGTCGCTGCACCGCGTGCGCACGCCCTTGTGACCCTCGCCCGTCTGTCGGTTGCCCTCATGCCACCAGTGCTGCACATCGCCCTCCTCAAACTGATGAGCCGCCGCGCGCAGCAGCTGGTATTTCACCAGCTCGGGCCGGCTATCCAACAGCGCAAAGCTGTCCTGCAGCTGGTCGCGAAAGCCGTAGGCGCCGCCGCACTGAAATTGCGATGTGCGGGCAAACAGCCGGCAGGCCGCCACCTGATATAGCGCCCATCCGTTGAGATAATGCCCCATCGCGCCGCCGCACTCAACCCTATGACCCTGCGTCATCGCCACCCACGCCGCCTTTGTCTCCGCCAGCTGACGCTCTGCCTCGTGCCAGTCGCACAGCGCCGCCAGTGTCGCCAGCCCCGGCTCATTTTGCGCGCAGCCAACACATAGCACCGCACGACCGAGCAGCTCCGCCCCGGCCCGCACCTCACAGCCGCCGCCCTTAAACCAACCAAACGGCGACGAACAGCCGACACGAACCCATTGTTTTTCGTAATCTTTGTTGTAAAAATTGCTAACTGTAATCGTTCCACAGCTTTCGTCAAACGCCGACGCGACGTGACGCTCGGCCGCCGCGCCGCTGCCCATACAATACCGCGCCTGATACCGCAGCTCGGCGCGCTCGACGCCCTTCAGCTCAACCATAATCAGCCGTGCCATGCGCCGCGGCGGCACAAAAACTGTCGTCACCAGCGACACCTCGCCGCGCCGCTTATCGTAGCGCGCAAACCCCGGCCCATAGGTGACGCGGCACTGCCAGCCGTCGTTTGCGGCAAAGAGCGACACCGACTCGTCGCGCCACGCGACGCAGAGCTGCTCATCATGCTCGCAGGCCAGCAAATCGTTACGCCACGGTGTCAACTGGTTTTCCCGCGCGTTGCGTCGCCACATATGCCCCAGCCCCGTTTCGCCGACCAGCGCGCCAAAAGCGCGGTTGGCCAGCACGTGGCTCCACGCCTGCGGCGGCAGACCCGCCGTTGTGTCAATGCTGACCTCACCGTCACCGCCACGCTCGACAAGCACCGCGCCCGCGCGCGGCACCGGCAACGCCCGACGGTCGCGCCGTGTCGCCTGCCGCGCGACCGTCGGCAGCTCGCCGTCAATGGCTACGCGCGCCACGGCGCGCAGCAGCAGCCATTCCGGCGAGCCCGGCTCGACGTCCAACACATGAACACCGCCGCGCACACCCAGCTGATGCTCGGCCTCCATCGCCTTGAGCGCCGTCATCACCAGACCGCGTCCCGGCCGGTGGTACTCACTGCCGTCGCGCGTCAGTGCCACCAAATCGAAGGCCAACCCGTTGAGCGCCAAAAAGCGGTGCATCTTGATCACCGACTTGGCTAGCGCCGCATCGTCGACCGTCAGCAGGGCAATGGGTACGTCGCCCGAAATGCCGAACGGCCACAAATCGCGCTGCCCCAGCCGATTTTGTGCCACTGCCTGTCGGTCGCCGCCGCCATAGCAGACCGCAGCGCCCAGCTCCAGCGCCGCCTCGGCGTCGGCGGTTGTCATGCCCAGCAGCCTTATTACGCTTTCTATGCGGCCCGTCGGCCGCGCCTGATACGCCAGCACACGCCGCGCCACCGCCAGCGCGTCAATACGTCGCGACGCGTAGGCAAGCGCCAGCTTGACATCGACCGACCCGCCCGCCTTGAGCGATACCGGCACACGCATCAGCAGACAGGGGTCGAGCACGCAGCCGCGCGTGTGTTGCGCCGGCTGCTCAAGCGCCGCAGCCAGCGCACTAAACCCGCCGCGACCCAACGCTTTCTCGCGCGACGTGTCATAGCTGCCCTCTGCATCGCTGCATACGGCCAAAAACTGCTTCTGCCGGTCGCCGCGCGGGCGCCGCGAAAAGAGCAGCGCCCTATCGTCATCGCCGCTCTGCAAAAAAAGTTTGGAAAAGGCGGGATGTGCCTCAAAATCCTGCTCCGGCGCCAGCACCGGCTCAAAATAGCAGACCAGCTCACCCTCGACATCGTGCTCGCCCGCCTGTACCGTCACGGCAAACTGCTGCGCTGTGTCGTTGCGCGGCACGCAGACGCTCAGTCGGCACTGCACGCCGTCCAGCAGCGCGGTATACACCGCCTGTCCGCCGTGAAACTGCCAGCCGCGCAGCTGCCCGTCATAGTCGGGCGCCGCCGTCATGCTGCTCAGCTTGCCCTTATGCCACCAGCCCCAGTAAACGCCCGGCTCACGCCGCATCAGCTGCAGCCCGTTGCACGACGCGCACTGCTGACCCCCGTCGGTCAACGACAACGTGTAGGCGCCGTTGGACAGCAGATGCAGCCGCGGCCGGTCGGCGTCAACCTCGGTCCCCTCGCGATGGAAGCCGGTCGTGTCGCCAAGCTGCGGTTTTTCCGGCACCTCGGGGCCAGACGGCCGCAGTGCCGCCACACCTGCCGGCATTTTCTCCTGCAACAGCTGCGTCACGGCCGCCATGCGACTGTCGCTCAGCAAGCGCTTGATAAACACATCGCCGCACAGCCGATTGGCCACCGACAGCAGACTCATGCCCAAGTGGTGCGACATATAGCAGCGCACCGCCTCGGCGCGCTCGCTGCCCTGCAGGCGCGCGGGCGTGTAATCCACCGCCTCAATTAGACCATACTGCCCCTCAAAGCCGTCAGCTGCCAGCCGTCGAAGGTTGGCCACAGCGGCGTCACACGCGTCGACCAGCGCCAAAAAGCTGGCATAGGGCGCCACGACCAACTCCTTGCCCAGCCCGCGTTTGAACGCCAGCCGTTGCACGCCGTGCGCCTTGTACTGATAGTTGAGCGACGCGTCAAAGGCGTAAAAACAGCTCTCGGACACGCCCCACGGCACCCCATGCCGCGCGGCGTGCCGCCGCTGCACGTAGACGGCAAAACGGCAGCTCTCGTCAAGCAGCGAGCGCCGATAGCGCGGCAACAGCAGGTGTGGCATCTGGTACTCAAACATCGTACCCGTCCACGACGCCATGCCGCGATAGCCGTCCTGCCCCACCAGTACGCGGCTCAGCCGCTTCCAGTGGTCGACACCCACCTCACCGCGCGCCACGGCCAGATAGCTGGTCTGCCGCGCCTCGCTGGTCAACAGGTCGTAACAGCCCTCGGTCGGCTTACCGTTGTCAATGTCAAAGCCAATAACAAACAGCTTGCGTTTCTCATCATACAGCGCGCTCAAATCAGTTGCCTCGGCCAACGCCTCGGCGCGTTCGGCCAAATCAAGGCTGGCGTCGTCGCCCCATTCGCGCAGCCCTTGTCCCAGCGCCAGCAGATAGCCGACCAGATTTCCCGAGTCGACCGTCGACACCAAACAGGGCCGCAGCGGCTGCAACGTGCGCGTGTCGTACCAGTTGTAGATATGCCCATTCCACTTGGGCAGCCGCTCCAGCGTCGTTAAAATGTGGCTCATCAGTGTCAGCGCCCGGTCGCGCGAGGTCAGCGACAAGTCTACCGCCGCCATCGCGCATAGCAGCGCCAACCCGATGTTGGTCGGCGACGTGCGCGCCGCCACGCCCACCGCCGGCTGCTCTTGAATGTTGTCGGGCGGCAGATAGTGGTGCTCGGCCGTCAGGTTCTCGTCAAAATAGCGCCACATCAGCGTCGCCTGATGCAGCAAAAAGGCGCGGTCACGCATCGGCAGCTCGGACTCAACGCGGTAAGACCGGCTCAGCAGCCACGCCGCCACCGGCGCCGCCAGCGACAGTATACCCAGCGCCACCGTGCGCCACGAGCAGCACGGCTGCAACGCCACCACCCACAGCCCATTGGGCCACATTCGCACTGCCACACCCCACAACGAGCTGTCGCGACGCGCCTCGGCCTCGGCCGATGTCGTCCATTGTAGCAGCCGGCGATGGCTGACGCACAACCGCCACAGCGCCGTGACAACAGCGCTGACCGACACCCACGCGCGATAGGGCAGCAGCGCCAGCAGCAGCAGACTGCGCCATAGCTCGGCCGTCACGCCGTCACAACCGCCGCCAAACAGCTTGTCGCGCTGCCACGACTGACGCCGCCACAGCGCCGGCCACTGCATGACCACCGGCAACAGCAACGCCAGCAGCAGCACCCCACCCGCCGCGCACGCCATGCGCCAGCCACCCAGCGCCGCCAGCGTCAACAGCGCCAACGCCGCTAGCGGCTCGACGCTGCGCAACAGATTGTCGAGGATTTTAAAGCGGTTGAGCGCATCCAATGCGTTGCGCCGCTTTCCCTCACGCGTCGGCACTGTCGGCAGCAGCCAGCGCGCCACCTGCCAGTCGCCGCGCACCCAGCGGTGCAGCCGGTCAAACCAGTTGCCCGCCCGTGCCGGCACCCCGTCGTGAAAAACAACGTCGCTGACCAGTCCGGCTCGCAAATACGCGCCTTCCAGCAAGTCGTGCGACAAAATCCGCCCGTCGGGCAGCCGCCCGTCAAGACAGGCCAGCATGGCATCAACGTCGACAATGCCTTTGCCGGTAAACGAAGCGCGGCCAAAGACATCCTGATACACGTCGCTGACCGCGCCGGTGTACGCGTCCACGCCGCCGCAACCGCCAAACAGCGTGGCAAACGGCGACGCGTTGGCTGACGTCAGTTCAACGCCAATGCGCGGCAGCAACAGCCCATGACCGGCAAATACCACACCGCGCTCGGCGTCAACCGCCGCCTTGTTCAGCGGGTGCAGCATCGCGCCAATCAACTGATGCAGCCCACCAATCTCGGGCCGCGTGTCGCCGTCCAGTGTCACCACATAGCGCACGCCGTCGGGCAACGTCGCGCCATCCGCCGTCAATTCTTTCTCACGGCCGCGCAGCAGACGGCACAGCGCCAACAGCGCGCCGCGCTTGCGCTCTCGCCCCATGTAGGTGCCCTGAAAACAGGTCCTCGGCCGCAAAAAGAGATAGAACCCACCGCCATACCGCCGGTTGAGCAGCGCCACCTCGCGGCGCGCCGCCGCCAGCACATCGGCGTCACCTGACACAATGGCGGCGTCGGCGTCGGGCAGGTCAAGCAACAGTCCGAACATCAGCGCCCGACCCGGCTCACGGTTGGCCAGCGCGTACCGCTCCAGCCGCCGTACCGCCTCGGCCGCCTGCTCGGCACTGCCCAACAGCGCTGTAATCACGCACAGTGTGCGACCCTCGTCGGGCACGCCCAGCCGGCAGTCCATCCGCGGCACAACGCGCGGCGGCACGAGACGCAACGCCGCCGCATCGACCACGCGTTTGCACAGCCCATACAGCGATAGCAGCGCCACCAGCCCCAGCCACCACGACCCACCCAACCACGAAACGACCACACCAAGCGCCACAGGCAACACAAGCAGAGCCACGCCGTACCAGCGCCCGACCCACGGCCGAGCGCCGTCGTCCAGCCCATAGCCAACGTGCCGCATCGGCAGCTCGGCCGCCTGCTGCGCTTGCTCCACCAGCGCCTGCGCCACCTGCCATTCCGCCTTGTTCTGCCTGTGCGCCGCCGCCGTCACACGCCGCCGGTAATCGGCGCGCGACGGCTCGTCCATCGCGGCATAAACACCCGACGGATCTTTGCTCAACAGACGCTCGACGGCGCTCTGCCGCTGCAACAGCGGCGATAAATCGGTCACCGACAGCCAGCGCAGGCCACTCACCGCGCAACGCATCATCGCCGTCTGCCGCTCGTCGGCGTCGGACAAGTCATCACACACACGCGCCGCCTGCAGGACAAGCGCACACTTCAGCAGCGGCACGGTCAGCCACAGCTCGGCCTCGACCAACGGCTCGACCTGCTGACCGCCACTGAGACAGTTGTCCAGCCACGCCTCGCTCAAATCAACGGGCTCTGCCGTCAGCGCCAGCCACAGGTCAAAAGCGCGCGGCAACCGCTCAACAGCCGGCAGCTTAGGCGCATGGCGCAGCGCGCGACAGGCGTCAATGCCCTCGCGCAGCAGCAAGTAGCGGTTATCCAGCAGCCACTCGGCCGCACCCTGCGGCTGCGTCTGGCTGCGCACCGTTTCGTAGGCGCTGTTAATTGACGACAGCGCGCGGCTGACTTCGTTCACCAGCCGCCGGCAGCCGACAAGCCCCTGTGCCCGATGGCTTTCAGTCCATAGCTTGGCTTTCTGTTTCATTGGCAACTCCCCCGTCACTCACAGATTGCCATATTTTGCCCTACCAACCGTCCCTTATGCACAAAAAACAGCGACCGGGAAAAAGCCCGGCCGCTGCAGTGTGTCAAAAAACAAGTTTTTTGACACACTGCCAGACTCACAAAGAAGTGCGCAGGCAAAGAAACGCTGTCCGTCGGCGTACGATAGTACGCTAGGACAGCGTTTCTGCAGCAAGTAAAACCATTGCGGCGCAGCGACCTTGTCGATACGCCGCAAAACGTTAGTCGAGAATCAGGACACAGCTTTGCGTCACCTTTTTCTATTTTTTCCGACACTGGGTTTACGGTGCGCGCTTTTTTGACAGGCTGAAGCGACCGGGCAAAAGCCCGGCCGCCGTCTCAGTCCTACGCCGGAGATCCGGCTATAAGTAGTGTCGCATCGTTTCAATGACCTCGCCAATATCTATCGGCTTGCCAATGTGGTCGTTCATGCCCGCCGCCAGACAGCGCTCTATATCTTCGCGGAATACGTTGGCCGTCATCGCCACGATAGGCACTGTTTTTGCCTCCGGCGCATCCAATGCCCGAATCTGCATCGTGGCCGCATAGCCGTCAACAATTGGCATGTGAATGTCCATGAAAATCAGATCATAGCAAGCGGGGTTGGCGGCGTACAACGCCACCGCTTCGGCGCCGTTTTCCGCCTCGTCAATGGTCACGCCGGTGTCGCGCAGCAGTTCAATGACAATTTCTCGGTTAATCGACACATCCTCGACCAGCAGCAGGCGCTTGCCGGAAAAATCAACCTTGTCAGACTGCGCCGTTGCCGCCTCAGCCTGATTGCACTGGCCAATGCACTGGGCAATGCAGTCGGTCACCGACGTGACAAACAACGGCTTTGCCATGAATCGATCCACGCCCGCCGCCGTGGCACGCGGCTCCAACTGGCTCCACTCGGTGGCCGAAATCATAATGACAATCGTGCTGTCACCGCAAAGGTTTTTAATCTCACGGGTCAGTTCAATGCCATCCGTTTCCGGCATCATCCAGTCGACAAACACCACCTCATACGGACGCGGCGCCGCCTTGATTTTTTCAAGGGCCGCCAATGCGCCGTCGGCGGTGTCACAATGGAGGCCAATCGACTCGCCAATGCTTTCAAAAAAGTCGCGCACATCGCGCTGATCGTCGACCGCCAGAATGCGAATCGCGCCCCAGTCAACCGCTTCACCGGCCCCATCCGCGAGGCCGTCATCATACTCACTGTGGGAAACCCAGGCCGTAAAGATAAACGTCGCGCCTTGCCCCAGCTCCGAGTCAATGCTGATGCTGCCGTCCATCATCTCGGCAATGTTCTTGGAAATCACCAACCCCAGACCCGTGCCGCCAAATTTGCGGGCAATGCCGCCATCCGCCTGCGAAAACGACTTAAACAGCCGCTGCTGTTGCGCCTCTGAGATGCCGATGCCGGTGTCCTTGACCGCAAACTGCAAGCACATCGCGTCACTTCTTTGGTCGACCACCGACACAGACAGGTCGATGGTGCCGCCGACAGGCGTAAACTTAACGGCGTTGGACAACAGGTTGGTAATGACCTGCGCCAAATGCTGTTCGTCGGAATGGATGTGCCGCGGCAAATCGCCGTCCAGCTTTACGCGCAGCGTCTGTTCTTTTTCTTCGACGCGGAAATTCTGCACACCAATAACACGCATTAGCATCTTTTCCAGACTAAAATCGGTGTTGGATAGTTCAAAATGGCCTGATTCAATCTTGGATATATCGAGAATATCGTTGATAACCCCCAACAAATGCACCGATGCGTTGTCAACCTTATCCATGCAGTACTTCATTTTTTCCAAATCATTGGTCTGCTTCGCGATGCTCGACATACCGATAATGGCGTTCATTGGCGTCCGCATTTCATGCGACATCGTGGCCAAAAAGATGCTCTTAGCCACCGACGATTTCTCGGCCGCTTCCTTCAATAGCGTGAGCGAGGTGACATCGTGCAGCACAACAACCACGCCCATGCACTCACCGTCCAGATTGTTGGCGGGCGAAAGGGCTATTTCTAAAAACACCGCGTCGCCGTCATCGTCCAGCTTGAGATCGTACTCCTCATGGACATTGCCGGCCATCACTGCCGCGCAACGGTCAACCAGCGCGGCCACAGCGTCCGCCGGAAAACGCTTACCAAACACATGCCGAAGCGGCATACCCTCGATGTCATTGTGGCTGGAGTAGCGCAGAAAGGCGCTGCTCGTCTCGGTGCCCAGCAGAAAATTCAACGCGCGGTCAAAGACAAAAATCATATCGGGGCAATTGGAAAGCAAGAGCTGATTGTACAGATGCTGTTTTTCCTTTTCCTGCGCGTTGAAGTCGCGCAGACGCTCAATATTTTCTGCCGTAATGGCCGAATATTGCTTGTCGCGCTCAAGGCGGACAATGCGTCGCTTCAGGTTCTCGCTCTCGCGCAAAAGCCGTCTGTTTTCCTGCTGGAGTTGCTCTATTGTTTGCTGAAATGTGTTGTTATGCTCATCCATTTCGTGTGCTCCTCATGTGCTGCCGCAACCGTTGAATCGCCCCACTTACAAAGCCATCAGCGTGATGGAGGAGTGGTGTGCGCAGTTGTGCGCTTTGCCGTTCTCATCCACCGAAAGCGGGCAAATCTCACCCATCGCGTAGAACCCACAGGACGCCAAATCGCGCAGTACAGGATGGTTGGTGATATAGTCGCCCTCCATACTGGTATCGCCCGTCATAATCAGGTAGCGGCCGCCACACGAAGTGGAAAAAAGTGTGCTGTATCGGTAGCTGTCCGACGTATTGGCTTCAATCTTGGCAATCATGTCCTCAAAACAGGCCTTTGAGCTCTTGACAACATCCTCGCGCTTCAGAATGGCAATCGACAGCTCGCTACCCTCCGGCATCTCGCCGGTAAACGTCACTGCGCCGGTCTCATAATCAATATGGACAATGTTGCGAATCTTTTCCGTCACCTTACCCTGTTGTTGCTTGTAGACAATCACGGGGTTGGAGGTATAGGTCGCCAGCACCGACTCCAGCACATAGCTCGGCTCAATAATAAGCCCGTTTTTCTTCATAAACTCCAAGAACGTGTCCTCGCCCACTTGGTAGACCACCGCGCCGTCAGCGCGGGTAATGACCACTTTTCTGGGAGCGGCCGACAGCTTGACCTCAGCCACGGCAAAGCGCGGCTGCACCCCGCCTCCCAGCATATTGATCAGAATCCGGTCGGTGTAAAACACACCGTTGACAAAAATGCCCGATATGTTGGTTGCCAAATCGGCCGACGACACCGCGCCGTAAATGGGGCAGCGATCAGACACACGGTCGAGCACCTCGGCGGTATAGTCGGCGGTAATCTCAGTACCAAAAGGCTGCAAGGTAATCATCATCTTGGGTTCCTCGCCCAACCGCTCGCGGGCTAGCCGATACGCGTCGCTGATGACCTGCTCCTTGTTGTCGTTTGTCCACGGCTCGGACAGCGCCATAGCGCCCACCAGTTCCTCGTCACCAGTGATAATCATGAAACTGACACTGATATCCTCAACCGAATGAATGCCGATAAACGCCAGTGCCGTAGCACCATAAATGTCAAAGTCGTAGCGTTCCGACAGCTTTTTCATCACAGCCGGGTAGTCAATGGTCGAGTCACAGACGGCAATGCCCATGGTACGCGACCCGAAGGTCACATTGTCGGCCACTTGCTGTGCCAACTCCTCGCACAGATAGTCAATATCGAACGTCTCGCACGTGCGCGCTGTGAACACCTGCATAACAGCACCCTCTCTTTCATCATGCTCAATTGATACAGATTATACCACGGACAACCCGTATACGCAACCAACGCCGCTCCACGCAAAAAAACAACGGTCAGGCAGCCGCCCAACCGTTGTCGATTTGCACTTTACTTAAAATATGTTCTCAGCTTTTCACTGGCTGTAGACGCATCAGCACTGATGGTCACGGTAAATTCAATGCCGTTGGCCTTGCCGAAGCGATCCATCCAGTTCAAAAACCGCTCACACTCCGCCATATCATCGCAGTCAACAATGCGGAACAGACTGTCAATGAAGATATGGGTAATGTCGTAGTTGCCGGCGTACAGGCCGGTAATAAAACCGCGCAGCACCTGATAGCTGAGTACTTCGTATTCCTTCGAGTCAATCAGACGAGCATCACGGGCATGAATTTCACTTTCCAGCTTTTGGCCGCGCTCAATCACGATGACGTTTCCCGTTTCGGTCTGAGATGCCGTGGTAATCATGTCCACCAGCTGTTTTGTCTTCCCCGAGCCGCGAAGCCCCATAATAACTTGAACCATGGCGAACGCCTCCTTACAAAGATGAGTCTTGCCTTGGCTTTATAGTACCATAACGGCCGCTGTTTTTCAATGGCTATTGTGAAAACTTCACAAAAAATTCATCTATGACAGCCGCGCCTCCAGCGCCGCCTTGCGCTCCTCATAGCCCGGCTTGCCCAGCAGCGCAAACATATTTTTCTTGTAATCCTCGACACCCGGCTGGTTGAACGGGTTGACACCCAGCAGCGCGCCCGACAGCCCGCAACCCAGCTCAAAGAAGTAAATCAGCTGGCCCAGGCTGCGCTCGTCACGGCTGCCCATGTCAATGACCATGTTGGGCACGCCGCCGTCGATGTGCGCCAGATAGGTACCCTGAAACGCCTTGTGGTTGATGGCGTCGAGGTCGGTGCCGGCCAAAAAGTTCAGTCCGTCCAAATCCTGCCGCTCCTTGCCCAAAACGACCTTGGCGCGCGACGGGCCGGTCAGCACAATGGTCTCCATCAGGTTACGGATGCCGTCCTGCATGTACTGCCCCATCGAGTGCAGGTCAGCCGTCAGCTCCAGGCCGGCGGGGAAAATGCCCTTGCCGTCCTTGCCCTCGCTCTCGCCGTACAGCTGCTTCCACCACTCAACCATCATGCGGAACGACGGCTGGTAGCAGCCCAGCACCTCAATGGTCTTGCCTTTTCTAAGCAACGCGTTGCGCGCGGCGGCGTACTGCCACGCCGCGTTGTCCTCCAGCGCGCGCACGTCCAGCGCCGCTGCCGCCTCAACCGCGCCCTGCATCAGCGCGTCGATGTCGGCGCCGCTAACGGCAATGGGCAGCAACCCGACAGCTGTCAGCACTGAGAAGCGGCCGCCGATGTCGTCGGAAATAACAAAGCTCTCATAGCCCTCGGCGTCGGCCAGCTGCTTGAGCGCGCCGCGCGCCGCGTCGGTCGTGGCGTAGATGCGCTGCGGCGCAGCCGCGCCGTACTTGTCGTGCAGCTTCTCGCGCAGCAGTCGGAAGGCGACAGCCGGTTCAGTCGTCGTACCCGACTTGCTGATGACGTTAATCGACCAGTCACGGTCGCCGATGATCGTGAGAATTTCGTCCAGCGCGTCGGACGACAAATTGTTACCGGCAAAAAAGACCTGCGTCGACGCCGTCAGATTGTAGTTGGGCGAGTGCAGCAATTCAATGGCCGCACGCGCGCCCAGATACGAGCCGCCAATGCCGACGACAACCAGCACCGCGCTGTCGCTGCGAATCTTCTGTGCCGCCGCCTTGACGCGGGCAAACTCCTCTGTATCATAGTCATTGGGCAACGTCACCCAGCCGGTATAATCGTTACCGGCGCAGGTTTTGGCCACCAGTGCCTCATGCGCTTGCGTCAGCTCGGACGCCACCGCCGCCAGCTCGGCGTCGGTGACAAAGGATTTAATGCCGGATAAATCTACCTTAATCATGTTTTAACCTCCTATTTGTCAGCCCTTCAGCACCGTTTTCAGCCGCTGACAGGGCAGATAAAGCAACAATACAGCCAATATTTTTAGTCCATCGGTCAGCAAAAAGGGCACTACGGTAACCGACAGCGCCGACCATACGCCTGTGTGCGTGTAGGCGCTAAACCACAGCACGCCGCAGCCATAGAGCAGCACATGTCCCACCAGCAGGCAGCCCGTCAGCCGCACCGGCCAAAGCTTTCCGCCCGACCGCACCGCCAGCGCCGCGGTCAGCGCCAGCACCGGGTACATCCACAAAAAGCCACCGGTCACACCGACCAGCACCTGCAAGCCGCCGCGAAAGCCGGCAAACACAGGCAGCCCGGCCGCGCCGATAAGCAGATAGGCAATCTGGCACAGCAGCGCCGACTGCCATTTAAGTAGCAGGCCGGTCAACATGACAACAAGCGTCGCGAGCGAAATGGGCACGCCACCCGGCAACGGCAACGACAACGGGGCCACAACACACATCAGCGCCGTCATCAGCGCCGCATACGTCAAATCGCGGTTTTTCATGGCTCACCTCTCGTCGTATTGTACCAGAAAACCGACCGGCTGGCAAATGTCTATCGGCGGCCAATCCGCCGCAGCTGCCACACCAGCGCCGTACCCGCCGCCGTGCCGACAACCGCCTGCACGATGTTCATCGGCACCGCCGCCAGCGCCGTGACCGGCGCATAAATCAGGCACTCGTAAACGAAATAGCCGCCCGCCATGACAACGCACTCAACAGCCAGCAGCAGCGCCGCCGCCAGCCACAGTCGCTTGCCCACCTTGACAAGCACCAGCGCCGCCGCCAGCGCCAGCAGCCCCTTGATGACCGCCGTGCCCGGCGCGTACTGCGCATAGCCGGCCACCAAGTCGGCCAGCGCCGAGCCGATGGCCGCCGGCGCAACCGCCCATGGCCCCAAAACCGCCGCCGCACGCAAAATCACGGCGTCGCCCAGATTGGCATAGCCCAAGCCGGTCGGCACCTTCAAAAAATAGGTCGCTAAAAAAATCAGCGCCGCCAGCACGGCGCCCTGTGCCACCCTATTCGTTTTCATGCAGCATTTTCGTCAGCGGCGGCTCCAGCGCCTTAAACAGCGCCGTGACCAGCAGCGTAAGCACGACAAACTGAATGCCGATGGCCGGCAGCCGCGTCCACAGCCGCGCGGCGTATGTGCCGCCAAAGCTGAGTGTCAACCCCAGCGTCGTCAGCCCCATATCGCAGACAATGGCCACGCAGGCGTAGGCCAGCGCCGTACGCCACAACGTAATGTTGCGTTTGTACAGCACCAGCCCAAAAATCAAACCCTTGGCCGCCGCCGACAACGTCAGCAGCGGAATAATCGCCACGCCACCCGAGTTAATCAGCATACCCAGCAAGTCGCCGGCCACCGCCGCCACGCAAGCCCACACCGGCCCCAGCACCCAACCCGACAACGCCAGCGCCACCGTTTGGAAGCTAAACCGCAGATTTTGCGACGCCTGAATGGACAAAAAGCGTGTAAATACAATGTCAAGCGCCACAAACATGGCCGCCAGACACAATTTATAGGCTACGCGCCTTGTCCTCACAGCCCCAGTTCCTCACAAGCCTGCTCACGCAGCTTGTATTTCTGGATTTTGCCCGACGCCGTCATGGGAAAGGCGTCAATCGCCAGCACAAACGACGGCACCTTGTGGCGCGACATGCGCTCGGCGACAAAGGCCTTGATGCCGTCGGCGTCAAAAGTCTCGCCCTCTTTTATGATGACAAAGGCGCAGACCTCCTCGCCAAATTTTTGCGACGGCACGGCCACCACCTGCACGTCGCTGACGGCGGGATGCCGGTAGACCAGCTCCTCAATCTCGCGCGGGTAGATATTCTCACCGCCACGGATAATCATGTCGCGGATACGGCCGGTAATGGAGTAATAGCCGTTCTCATCACAGGTGCCGAGGTCGCCGGTGTGCAGCCAGCCGTCGGCGTCAATGGCCTGCGCCGTGGCCTCCTCCATCTTGTAGTAGCCGCGCATGACGTGATAGCCACGCGTGCAAATCTCACCCTGCGTGTTGGGCGGAACAATTTCGCCCGTCTCGGGATCAACCACCTTGCCCTCGCAGTTGGGCAGCAACCGACCCACCGTCGACACGCGCAGCTCGACGGGGTCGTCGGTCTGCGACATCGTCATGCCGGGTGAGCACTCGGTCTGGCCGTAGGTTATGACAATGTCGCGCATGTGCATCTTGTCAATGACCGCGCGCATGACCTCCATCGGGCAGGTGGCACCCGCCATAATGCCGGTGCGCAGCGACGATAAATCATACTGAGCAAAGTCCTTGTGCTCCAGCATAAAGATAAACATTGTCGGCACACCGTGCACCGCCGTGCAGCGCTCGTCCTGGATGGTCTGCATGACCGCCGTCGGGCTGTAGACCTCGACCGGCACCATCGTCGTGCCGTGTGTAACGCAGGCCATCTGCGCCAACACCAGCCCAAAGCAGTGGAAAAAGGGCACGGGAATGCACAGCTTGTCGTCGGGCGTCAGCTTCATGTTGTCGCCGATAAAGTTGCCGTTGTTCAAAATATTGTAGTGCGTCAGCATGACACCCTTGGGAAAGCCGGTCGTGCCCGAGGTGTACTGCATGTTGACCACGTCGTGGATGCCAATGGTGCGCTGCACCGCGTCCAGCGTCTCGTCCGACACGCCGTCGGCCATGGCCATCAGCTGCGCAAACGAGCCGGTCGCCACCTCGCTGGCACTTTCACCGGCGTGTGGAATGTAGACCACCTGCTTGAGCACCGGCAGCCGGTCGGAGCAAATGGCCTCGCCCGCCTTGATGTCGGGCAGTAGCTCCTTGACAATGTCGGGATAGTAGCTGTTCTTGATGCCGCTCGAATAGAGCAGCAGCTTGGCGTCGCTCTGCCGCAGCAAATACTCCAGCTCGAAGATGCGGTAATTGGTATTGACCGTCACCAGCACCGCGCCAATCTTGGCCGTGGCATAGACGGCAAAGACCCACTCGGGCAAATTGGTCGCCCAGATGGCGACGTGGTCGCCCTTCTCAACGCCCATCGCCAGCAGCCCCTTGGCCATGGTACGAGCCTGTTCGTTCAGCTGCCGCCAGCTCAGTCGCAACCCCGTTTCGCAGTACACCAGAGCCAGCCCGTCGGGGTTGGTCTGCGCCATGTGATCCATCCAGTCGCCAATGGTCTTGTCAATGAATTTGGACACGTTCGTCACCACCTGATAAAAATAAAAATACCCTTGAAATGCACGGCACAGCCGTCATTTCAAGGGGCGTGGAAGCCTAGGCTTTACGCGGTACCACCCTTGTTTTCCGCAGCAGTCACCCGCCGCGGCCTTGCTGTCTTATCCAAGACAAAACTACAGCTCCGGAGCGAGCATATCGGTCGTCACTCTCCGCCTTGCACCACCCGGCGTCTCTCTACCCAGCTACCGTGACCGACAAATTCTCTTTCATCGCTTATCGCCGATTATACCCAACACCACGCCGCCTTGTCAATGCCTAACGTGAAAATAGGTCGGCTTACAGATACAACACCCGGTAAATCACCGTCAGCACCAGCATATGCGCCGGGTAAAAGGCGTAAAAGCCCCATTGCAGCCACGGGCGGCTGTACCCCTTCTTGCCGTTGGCCAAAAAACAGAGCGGCAGCGCCAGCAGCGCAAATAGGTTGGTCTGCGCCCACGAGAGATCGGTCGGTTGTACAAAGGGCCGCAACAGCAGCATATCGGCGACCGACACGCCCAGCACCGCCAGCGTATAGCGCAGCGCCAGCAGCGCGGTAAAGGCCAGCGCAACGCGCACATGGTTGCCGCGCAGCGCAAAGAAGACCACAATAAACCCCACGCCAAACAGGCCGTAGTCGGCGCGTATCAGCTCGGCCACCAGCGCCAGCGCCACAGCCATGGCGTAGCCCAGCTGCGGTCGGTGCAGCTTGGTTTGCACGTCAATGGCCCAAATGGCCAGCAGCCCCAACAACAGCATGAAAAAGACGTTCTGATACCCGTAGTCAATAAACACCGCCGGCACCGCCGAGCGGCGCAGCATCAAGTCAAACGGCAGCTCTGAAAGCACGGCAAAGGTCAACAGCCGCAAGGCGTATCGCCGCACGTCGCGCGTGTGGACATAGCCCTCGACAATCAAAAAGCAAAAGAGCGGCAGCGCCAGTCGCCCCGCCGTGCGCAGCACGTCGGCCACGCCGTCGGGCAATCGACCGGCAAAGACATAGCCGATATGGTCCAGCAGCATGGTGACAATGGCCACCGCCTTAATCGCCAGCGACGACACAACTAACCCCTCCTCAACCCGTATTTTGTGGCAATGCGGTCCAGCCCGCTCATCATAGCGCGTCCCGTCAGCGCTGTCAACGCCACGGTAAAGACCACCACCGGCACCTGAAAGGCATACCCCGCCGCCAGCACCGCCCACCAGGTACCGGCATACAGCCCGGTGAGCAGCACCCAGCAGTCCAAAATGGTGCTATAGACCCAGCACATCAACCCGGCAAAGAGACAGGTCGCCACCAAGCTGCGCCGTAGCAACGGCGCAAACAGCCCCGACAGCAACCCGACAACGCCCCATCCCAGCATCATCCAAGGCGTAAACGTGCCGCCGCCCATAACCAGACACGACAACAGCCCCGTCAGCGCGCCCGCCGCCAGCCCCATCTGCCAGCCCAAGGTGATGCCGCCGATGACCAGCAGAAACGTCGCCGCCTGCACATTGGGCAGCGCGGCAAACAACACTCGCCCCATCACGGCCATCGCCGTCAGCAGCGCCAGCGCCGTCAGCTGCTCGGCGCTGATTTTCGCGTGCAGTTCAAACAACGTAAGCAGCAACAGCAGCACACCGACGGCACACAAAAACAAGGTATACAGCGCCGGCACATCGGCCAGCAGCCCCACACCAAAGCAGCCCAGTGCCGCCACCGGCAACAGCAAGCGCACCGCGCTCACTGCCCATCACCGCCAGGCGGAAATGCCTGCCACACCGCCGGTGCCGCCAGCCATTGTCGTGCGAAAAAGGTGCGCGTCGGCGTCGCTGGCGTCACGCGCCCGTCAAAGACATGGCAGCAGCAGTCGGCCACCAGCGCCGCCCACTCAACGTCGTGCGTCGCGGCCAGCACCGTCACGCCGCTGTCACGCAGCAGCGCGGCCATCGCCATCGACGTGGCGCGGTCGAGTCCGCTGGTCGGCTCGTCCAATAGCAATATGTCCGGCTTGGCGGTCAGTAGCGACACCAAAATCATCATCAGCTGCTGTCCGGCACTCAGGTCAAAGGGATGCTTGTCCAGCAGCGGCGTCAAGCCGCAGCGCTCGACCAGCGCCGGGTCGGCGGCACCGGCGTGGTTCAGCTCCTTGGCCACCGTGTCGTGCAGCACAAACGCGGCGCGCTGCTGCATCAAATAGCCCACGCGCCCCAATGCCGCAATCTTGCCCTGCTGCGGCTTTTCCAGCCCGGCACACAGCCGCAGTAGCGTGCTCTTGCCGCATCCGTTGCCTCCCAGCAGCGCCGTGATGCGCCCCTTGTCCACCGTCAAATCAGCGCCCTGCAAGACAGGGCGGTTCTTTTCATAACCAAAAAAGACGTCACGCACCGTCAGCGCCGCCTCAACGCCGCCCACGTCACCGGCGCGCGGCCAAAAGTCGTCGCGCACCGACGTCGGCCAGCCGCCCACCGGCGGCAGCGTTAGCTTGGCCTGCGGCGGCGTCAGTGCCACGGCGCAGCCCAACGCTTTGGACAGGCGCGGCAGCGTCGGCAGCGCGTCGTTGTCCACGCCGTCCAGCACGTCGGCAACCGCGCCGTCGGCGGTCACGGTGCCGTCGCGCATGACTACCAGTCGGTCGGCCAGCGGCAGCACATCGTCGAGCCGATGCTCGCTCATCAGCACCGTTACATTAAAATCGCGGTGCAGCCGCTGGAGCATGGCCAAAAAGTCGCGCGCCGCCAACGGGTCAAGCTGCGCCGTCGGCTCATCCAGCACCAACAACTGCGGCCGCATCATCAGCGTCGCCGCCAGTGACGCCAGCTGCTTCTGCCCGCCCGACAGCGTGTCGGGGCTGCGGTGCAACAGCGGCTCCAATCCAAAATAGCCCACCGTTTCGGCCAGCCGCGCCTGCATCTGCGCGCGCGGCACGGCGGCGTTTTCCAAGCTAAACACCAAATCGTCTATCAGCGTGCGGTGCACCAGCCCGTTGTCGGGCACCTGCATCACCAGCCCCAGTCGCTCGTCGGGCAGGCCGCACGTCAACGTACCCACCGTCGAGCCCACCGGCGCGCAACGCGGCACCGCCAGTCGCAGCAGCGTGCTTTTGCCGCAGCCCGAAGGGCCGCACAGCAGCGTAAAGCTGCCCGGCTCAATGCTCAAATTGATGTCGCGCAACGCCGGCACGGCGCCGTTGGCGTAAGTAAAGCCAAAATTTTCAAACAACAGTAGCGCACTCATAGCGGCACCTCCTCCTGTCGACGGCGGAAAAATACCGGCGCACTCAGCGCCAGCAGACAGCCCGCCGCACCGCCATACCAGCCATCCAATAGCAGCGCCGCCACCGTCAGCAGCAGCGCCGCGCCCAGCAGCAGGCTGTCATCGGCCCGCCACTTGGCGGCGTGGTAGACCGTTGTGCGCGTCGCGCCGTAGCCGCGCGCCTTGAGCTGCACGGCCATATCCATGCCCGCCTCCATATTCCACATCGTCCACGCCTGCAAGCCCACAGCACCGGCGCGCAGCGTTTGCCGCCGCGTTGTAGCGGCCGGCATCCGCATCTTGACCGTCTCGCGGGTGCGAGCGGCGCGCTTGCCCAGCAGCGGCAGCGTGCGCAGCGTCATCTGCAGCATCAGCGCCAGCCGTGGCGCCACACGGCGCAACGACAGCAGCAGCGTCGAAGTGTCAACCCACGCCGCCAGCAGCAGCATCCACAGGCACAGCGACGCCATAGAAGCGGCGAACTGCACACCCAGCACCACGGCGTCCCAGGTAATCGGCGTGTAGCCGATGAAAAACCAGACGTTTGTGCCGTTGTGGTTGAGCAGCGGTGTCAGCAAGACAAAGGGCAGCGTTGTCAACGCCGCCCATACCAGTCGTTTGCGGGGTAAAAAGAGCGCGGCAACCACACCGACAGCGCACAGCTGCCCGACCTGACGCCACACCGAACCGGCCAGCGCCAACAGCAGCAACCCGCACAGCCAATAGACCGCGACCGCCGCCGAATGATGCCTGCTCAAGCGGTTGTTCACTAGTAACTCATACCCCAGTCGGCACCCCAATCGAGCGAGTAAAGAAACTCAACCTTGTCGCCGTCCTTGAGCACCGTAGCGCCCGCAGAGGTCATGCCAAACTGCTCGTTCACGCGGAACACCCAGCCGCTCTTGTCACCCTGATCTTTCTCCTTGAGCCCGCCGATGCCCGAGACATACGCCATGTCGTCGCTGCCGGTCAGCGCCACGGCAATATTAGCGTCCTTAGCGCCGCGTTGCAGCACCGACAACGCCGTGTCACCCTCAGCGCGCGCCAGTTCAAAATGATACAGCTCTTTTTCCAGCGTCCTGACCGACACGACAATCTTCGTAGCCGGATCGAGTGTCGCCGTCGCTGTGGGCTGTTTTTCGCCCGAGCAACCGGCCAACAATAGCAGCGCCATGGCCAGCACCAATGTAATACTCCAAATTCTTTTCATGTGTTTATCCTCCATCAATTTTCAAATTCTTATGTCGTCAATACGTTGAGCCACCGTTGTTTTCGATAGCGCCACAGCGCCAGCACCAGCTTGGCCACCTCTTCAAAGCAAATGGCGGCAAAGGTCCACAGTACACCCCACTGCAACACAAAGGCAAAGACAATCGCCAGCGGAATGCCGACCAAATACATGCAGCTCAAGTCAATCATCATGGCCGCGCGCGCGTCGCCGCCGTTGCGCAACAGCCCAACGATCAGGGCATAGTTAATAGCCCGTATCGGAATGAGCGCGACCAAAATATAGAGCATCGTCTGCGTAAGGCTGTGCGCCTCGCTCGACAAATCGCGGAACAAGGGCAGAAACACCGGCACAACCAGCGTCGGCACCGCCACGGCAAACAGCAGCGCCACGCCGCCGTTGAGAAAAAAGGCCCACAGCAACAGGCACTGGCCCAAGCGCAGCACCGACGGTTTGTCATCACCGCGTCCCAACGCGTTGCCCAGCATGATGCCCGCGGCGTTGCCTGTGCCCATCGACAGCGATGACATCAGCCGCGACACCGCCGTCGCCACGGTGTAGGCCGCCACGACGCTGGCCGCATTGTGCATCCGACCCAGCACAAAGGCATAGGCCGAAAAGCCAAGCCCCCACATCGTTTCGTTGATGACAACGGGCGACGCCGTTTTAACAAACCGGCGCAGCATCGCCCGGCCCGGCTGCAGCACATAGCGCCACGTCAGCCGGAAAAAGGTGTTTTTCCAAACGACAAGCAGCACCACGACAAGCTCAATGGCACGCGAAATCAGCGTCGCCCACGCGGCACCCTCCACGCCCAGCGCCGGCAGGCCCCAGTGGCCGTAAATCAGACCATAGTTCAGCACCGTGTTGATTCCCATCGACAGCGAGAGAATGACCGTGCCCAGCATCGGCTTGCCCATACAGCGCAAGCCGCAGAGATACACCAAACCAACGGCGTTGAGCACATAGGAGGGCGCAGTAATGCGCGCGTAGCGCGCGCCGACCTCTATGACCTCGCGGTTGCTCGTTGTCAGTGACAATACCGCCTCGGGCGCAATGACAATGACGATAGCCGCCACCGCCGTCAGCGACCCCGCCAGCATCCAGCCCACGCCGATGACGCGGCTGATTTGACCGGTGTCACGCTTGCCCCAATACTGGCTGATTAGCATCGCCGTGCCGCTTTGGATACCATAGACAAACAACAGCATGACAAAGAAGATGGCACTGGCCTGATTGACACCCGCCAAGGCAACCTCGGCATGGGGCAGCCCGCCCACCATCAACGTATCGGCCATTGACAGCATGGAGTTGATGGCGCCCTGCAGCGCAATGGGCAGCATCAATGACAGCAGACGCCGGTTAAAGCCCGGCCCCTGATCGAGTGAAGATAACAGACTCATGGCGTTTGCGATGTCTTTGGCGCGTGTTGACCCTCCGCCGTCGGCGGCCGGTGGGGCCGTAGAACGCCGCGCTGCTTGGCGGTGGCAAAGGCGGTGAAGCTGCTCTTGGGTCGCTGCGGTGCCGCCACCGGCTCGGCCCACGGGTCAAGCACCGGGTCTGGCGGCGTCGGCTGTTGAGCCGGTTTAGCCGGTTGCGTCGGTTGGCTCTGCTTGGTCGGCTGTTGAACCGGCTGCGTTATCGGCACTGTGCTGCCCGGCGTGGCCACGACCGGCTGTGCCTGCGGCACCGCACTCACCAGCGGCAGCTCGTCAGCTGTCGCTTGCGTCGGCGCGGGTGTCTGCGCGCCGCTGAGCGGCGTCAGGGTTACTGTCGGCGGCATGACGACCGGAGGCGCCTCCGGCGGCACAACGGCCGGCGCAACTTCTATCGGCAATGGGGTGGCGGCCGCCACCACAGGGCTATCCTCAACAACTGCAACAGTCTCCGCCGGCGCTTGCTCAACCACCTCGGCAGCCTGATAAAAGGTCTGTTCCACCACCTCGGGTTCGGCCGATGGTGCAACAACCGGCTGCAGCTCGTCGCCAGCTATTCTTTTCTTGCGTTTGAGCACACGGGTGTCGGGCTTGTTGACCTCGCTTTGCAGCGCGTAAAACTGCTCAAAGCAGGTGTAGTAGGCGTATCCGACGTAGGGCGCGATGAGTTTGCGGTCGGCCAGCTGCTCGGAGCGATCGGCCTCCTTGAGCAGATGCTCGGCCTGCATGGTGACGTAGCGACCGATGTCGCTGGACGCTTCCAGCAGCACGATTTCATCAAACAGCTTGTTGGCTGTCGGCCGCGTATTCAGCCCGACGGCATAGCCCGACAGCAGGTGCACCATCAGCGGCAGCGCGCGGTCGCCCTCCTTGCGGTAGATGACATCCGAGCGCTTAACCACGTCGCGCACAACGCGCATCAGCGGCGCCGGCACCGGCTGGTCGCGATGATAGGCAATGCGGTCAACCAGCA
>JAVBPM010000028.1:0-10635 GCA_031549605.1 Oscillospiraceae bacterium
TCAGCATTGCGCTCAACTGCCCGCTGTCCAACCTGTCGGTCGCCGACATGGACATCTGCCGCATCGTGTCCTGCCTGCTCGACAACGCGCTCGAGGCGGCGGCCGAAACGCGCGACAGGCAGGCCAGCTTTACCATCCGGCAGCCCAACGGCGCCGACACCGTCATCACCATCACAAACAGCAGCAACCAACCCATCGACGTGTCCAAGGTCTTTGAGCCCGGCTTCACCCAAAAGCGCGGCCATCAGGGCGCCGGTCTGCCCAACGTCGTCCAGCTGATTAAACAATATCCCCACTGCGCCATCGATATCACCAACCAAAACAACGAGGTCATCGTGCAACTCTCCATCACCAATACGCCGCCAAGCCTTGACATTGCAGAGCCGACGCGGTAAAATGGCGAAACGCGCCGCTGGCGCGCAACCACAAAGGAGGAGATTGCGCCATGACCAAGATACCCTATCATTTCTATCTGCCCGAAGAGAAGCTGCCGTCGTCGTGGCTTAACCTCAGAGCCTTTATGACCAACAAACCGGCCCCTATCCTAAACCCGCAGACGCTAGCGCCCAGCACCGCCGACGAGCTAAACGCCGTGTTTTGTGAAGAGCTGGTCAAGCAGGAACTGGACGACACCACGCCCTACATCGACATTCCCGGCGGCGTGCGCGACTTCTACCGCTGCTTCCGACCCGCGCCCATCGTTCGCGCCTACCATCTGGAAAAGGCGCTTAACACCCCGGCGCACATCTACTATAAATTTGAAGGCAACAACACCAGCGGCAGCCACAAGCTCAACAGCGCCGCCGCGCAGCTCTACTACGCCAAACAGCAGGGGCTCAAGGGCGTAACCACCGAAACGGGCGCAGGGCAGTGGGGCACAGCCGTCAGCATGGCCGCCGCCTTCTACGGCCTGACCGCGCAGGTCTACATGGTCAAGGTGTCAGCCGAGCAAAAGCCCTACCGCAAGGCCGTCATGGAAACCTACGGCGCGCAGGTCACCGCCAGCCCGTCCAACACCACGGCGGTCGGTCGCGCCATTTTGGAAAAATACCCCGACACACAGGGCAGCCTCGGCTGCGCCATCTCCGAGGCGGTCGAGGCCGCCGTTTCCACGCCCGACACGCGCTACGTGCTCGGCTCGGTGATGAACATGGTGCTGCTGCATCAGGCCATCATCGGTCAGGAGAGCAAGACCGCGCTCGATATGCTGGGCGTGCAGCCCGACATCGTCGTCGGCTGCGCCGGTGGCGGCAGCAATCTGGGCGGACTCATCGCGCCCTACATGGCCGAGCGGCTGCAAGGCAAACCGGCGCCCGAGTTTTTGGCCGTTGAACCGGCCAGCTGCCCGTCGCTGACACGCGGCCGCTTTGTCTACGACTACGCCGACGTCGGTCGCATCACGCCGCTGAGCAAGATGTACACGCTGGGCAGCGACTTCATGCCCGCCGGTACGCACGCGGGCGGTCTGCGCTTCCACGGCATGTCGCCCACGCTGTCGCAGCTGTACCACGACGGCCACCTCAAGGCCATCAACGTCAACCAGACCAAGGTTTTCGAGGCCGCCAAGGTGTTTATGCGCTGTGAGGGCATCCTGCCCGCGCCCGAGTCGAGCCACGCCATCTACGGCGCAATCAACGAGGCCGTCAAGTGCCGCGAATCGGGCGAACAAAAGACCATTCTGTTCGGCCTGACCGGCACCGGCTACTTCGACATGGCCGCCTACATGCAGTTCAACAGCGGCACCATGAACGACAGTACACCCAGCGAACAAGAGCTGGCCACCGGCTTCGCCGGCCTGCCCGACATCAACGCTTAACAACAGCCCGCCAGCCGAAAGCACGCGCTTACGGCTGGTTTTTTTATCCGTCGGCGCAACAATTGCAGCCGCTGGCGCGTATTATGTATGTCTTACAGAAAGGAGCTGCCGTTATGAAGGGAAAACAACTTGTCGTCTGGCTCTGCCTGCTGGCGCTGACCACCGGCTGCCGAAAGCCGCCACAACAGCCGTTATCAACCGCCACGCCAACGGCAGTGCCAACCACCACAGCAACCGCCGCGCCAGCCGCCACGCCCACAACCCAACCGGCCCATTCCTATTTGGATGGCGTGGACCTAAGCAACGCCATTGACATGCCATCGGCTCCTATGGACCTTGCCGTCAACATCTACGATTCGGCTGTCCGCGAAAAGGGCAGCGACTATATCATCATCGGCACGGTGCTGTCGCTCGACGGCGCGGTCAATTACAACCCGGTGGAAAAAGTCGGCACCTCTATTTTGACCATTGGGCAAATTCGTGTCGACAAGGTCATCAAGGGCGATCTGCCGCAGCAAGTCATTCCCTTCGTCCGGCTGGGCGGCACCATGTGTCTGGCCGAATACGAAAAAGGCTTGACCGATTCCGAACGCCAGGCGTACAGTTACTTGGCTAGCTTGACCGATCAAGAAAAGCGCAACACCTACACAACGAGCATCAACTTTGATGACATTGTCATAGAGGCTGGCAAGACCTACCTCATGTACATGCTCTACGACAGCGACTACGCGCGTTACGGCCTCGGCTACATGGATGGCGGACTGCGCGAGGTCGACACCGCCACGCTGCCCACCGGCGCAACACTGACCGCGCAGCAGCAGCAGACCATCCTGTGCAAAAACAACATCACCGGCGTCTACGAGCCGCTCAGCACCACGCTGAGCGAGTAGGAGAATGGATATGGACTGGCTGACCACCGTGCAAGCCCGCCACAAGCGCGGCAATGCGCTGCTCTTTTCCAAAGCCGACCCGTACCTGCACGACCTGTCAACGCAACTGGCACAACAAACCCACCGCGCCGTCGTGCTGTGGGCGCTGGAGCTGGCAGAGGCGACGGCGCTGCAACTGCCCCACGAGCCCGACCTGCTGCACGCCGTGCTGACGTCGCGCGCGTGGGCAGCGGGCGAGGTCAAGATGCGCGAGGCGCAGCGCGCCATTCTGCAAGCCCACGCCGTCGCCAAGCGGCTCTCCAGCCGTGAGGACATCGCGCTCTGCCACGCCGTCGGCCAAGCCTGCGGCACCGTCCACACCGCCGGTCACGCCATCGGCTACCCCATGTACGAGCTGACCGCACTGGTGCACTGCCACGGCCTCGACCACTGCCAACAGCCAATCGAGCAGCGCCTACAGCACTACTCAACCCGCCTGCACCACTGGCAGCAAGCCGAGCCAAGCATCACCAGCCCCTGGGCGCCGTTTTTGTAGTGCGGCCATAATGCCATCAAAGGAGGAGTCGCCATGCACCCCATACAGTACATTTTCCTGCTGCTTCCGGTCGGAGCAATCGCCGTGTACGTGCTCGCCTCAAAGATA
Source organism: Oscillospiraceae bacterium (assembly GCA_031549605.1). Taxonomy (GTDB): domain Bacteria; phylum Bacillota; class Clostridia; order Oscillospirales; family UBA929; genus WRAI01. The sequence goes on from JAVBPM010000028.1 coordinate 3,350, forward strand.
CGACGATCCAAGGCCGACGCCGCGCAAGACCTTAACAACTTCGTCATCCGACGACCGGTCAGCGATTTTGTCTCTTACGGCCTCTTTTTCATGTTCGCGGTCATTATGATTATCTTCTTTTTCGGCAACAGCGCATCCGGCGTCCACCCCATCGAGTTGTTCGTATTTAGCGTCATACTGTGCGTCCCGCTGTACTTTGTGATTGACTGCCTAACGTGGCAGATGCACGTCACCGCCAGCGAGCTGCACCTAAAGCGGCTGTTCGGCGGCTCCAAAAGCATTGGCATCAACCAAATAACATACGCCAAACTCTACGAAAACTACAAAAGCGGCAGCTACGTCAAGCTATTCGCGGGCAACGTACTGTTTGCCAAAATACCCGTCAAAAGCACCGGCTACAGCCTGCTGGCCATACGCATGGAGCAGGCGCAAGTACCCCTAGAAATCTATTAACGGACAGAGGCACCGCCTCTGTCCGTTTTCTCACTCCGCGCATTCAACCCCCGCGTGCTCGCACACCTCATCCAGCACCAGCTTGTCGCCGACATAAAACAGCGCCCGCACCCGACAGCTGGCCGACTCGTACACCGAGCGCGTCATGCGCCCGTCAACCGGCGCCAACAGCCGCTGGCCTTGCCGGCTGTCAACGCGCAGCTCCAGCACACTCTTGCCCTGATGCAAAATCAGCCGGTCGGGCAATTGCAGCGCCACACGCGCGCCGAGATAGGTCGCCAGCCGATACTGCCTGCCGCGCCACAGCACCACGGCAATGCAGCCGCGCAGCTTAACCGGCCCGAGCGGCACATCGGCCACACTGGCAAACACGCAGCCCTTGGCCTTAAAATCATTGCCCTGCACCCAGGTGTAGCGCGTGGGAAACGAGCTGCCGCAGTCGCCCTCGATGTAGCCGACACCACCCGTCAAGTCAAATTGCTTGCCACCAATCTCCACCCAGCCGCTCACCGTGTGGTGCAGGCTGGCAATGCTGTGGCTGCACTGCAACGGCAGATACTTGAGCGGCCCCATAATGTCGTACTTGAGCGGCGTCAGCGCGCCGTAGCCAATCTCGGCGTCAATCACAACGCCGTCCTTGACCAAATGCGCCACCAGCCCCGACCGACCAAACCGACAGCCGGGCAGCACCACAACGCCGTCGCGCTCGACGTACTCGTCGGCGTGAAAGACAAAGTGATAGGACGCGTCGGCGGTAATGACCTGCACAAACGCGCCGCTGTCGGCGACGCCGACAATAAAGCAAACCACTACGTCGCCGCACTGGTGCTTGTAATAATGCCCCTTAAAAACGCCCTTCATCGCTTCAACGTTCCCGTCGCCGGATTGTCCAGCAGCTTGCCCTGCTCGCCAAAGCGCGAGCCGTGGCACGGGCAGTCCCACGACTTCTCGGCGCGGTTCCACTTCAGCGCGCAGCCCATGTGCGGACAGCGCGGCGCGCTGGGCGTCAGCAGATTAACCGCCGCCGCACCGGCGTTGAGCAGCAGCTGCCCCTTGGCCATCGGGCGGTTGGGGTTAAACACCGCCGCCGCCGGATGCTTGCGGCCCATCAGCAAATCAGTCAGCACCATCGCACCCGCCATCGCCGAGGTAAAGCCCCATTTGTTAAAGCCGGTGATGACATACAACCCCTCAGTCGAGCCGCCATAGCGCCCGACATAGGGCACGCCGTCCAGCGTCATGCAGTCCTGCGTCGCCCAGTGCGCCACCTCTTTCGCGTTGGGATAATGGCGCGCGGCAAAGCGGCGCAGCTCGCGCCAGTTGCCGCCGTCGTTCCCCGTGCGGTGGCTGCCACCACCCAACAGCAGCAGCTCGCCGTAGTTGCGAAACGACAGCCCGCGCTCGTCAGCGTCGAGGTACATGCCGCGCACATCGCGCGCGTTCTCCAGCGCCAGCACATACGAGCGGTGCTGGTACATCTTGACAAAGTAGCCGCCGTGCTTGTTGAGAATCGGAAAGTGCGTGGCCATGACAATGCGCCGCGCCTTAATGCGCCCGCGGTTGGTCACTGCCGTCGTGCCAACCAGCTCGCGCACGCGCGTCTGCTCGCAAATGTGCAGCCCACGCGCCAGCCCGTCAAGCAGCAGCAGGGGATTGAGCTGACCCTGCCCCTCAAAGCAAACAGCGCCCGTCACGCGAAAGGGCAGCGGCAGCTTGTGGGTATACTGCGCCTTAATGCCCAGCCGCTTGGCAACGCGCACCTCGCGCTCAATGGCGGCGGTGTCGCCGCGCGTATAGACATAGGACGGCTTGTCCTGCCAGTCGCAGGGCAGGCTCTTACTCAGTGCGCGATAGCGCTCCAGCGCCTCCTTGTTGGCGTGGTAGTAGCGCCGCGCACACTCCAGCCCGCGCTGACGCGCCAGCTTGTCGTAAATCAGCCCGTGCTGAAGGGTTACCTTGGCCGTCGTGTTACAGCTCACGCCGCGCCCAACGCGGTCGGCCTCGACCAGCAAATAGTCAACGCCCGCCTGCTGCAAGTGGTGCGCCGTCAGCACACCCGCCAACCCGCCGCCAATAATCAACACATCAACGTCAACATCACCCGCCAGCGGCGCAAAAGTCGTCTGCGGCTCGACACTGTCCATCCAAATCGATTTCAAAAGCAATCACCCCGACCTAGCATGACCAAATCATGGCGCAATTAGTCGGAAAAGCAAAAAAGCCGCCGCCGTGATACAATCACAGCGGCGGCAGAGAAAGAAAAATCAGTAGCCCAAGCTAACCACAACCCACGGGCTGTCCGGATTGTCGCGCGCAACCTTCAGCGTCTGGCCGCTAAAATGCGTTCTGCCGGCATCGGCCATGGCCTGGGATTCCAGCGGCGCGTCCATCGGCTGCCTGACATAGTCAACCATAAAGCAGATGACGTTTTGCGACGCCGGATGTCCGTGGTATTTTCCCGAGTTCTCCTCGTTGTACTGACCGGTTCGATTGCTGTAAAACAGCAGTTGCACGTCAGCCTTACCGTCTCTGGCCAAATCAGCCAGCGCCGTTTCAGCCGCCATCGCCAAATCGGCCTCCGTGTGGCGGTCGAGGTCCTCAAATTCAACAGTGGCACACTCAACAAGCCCGCGCGCGGCAGGCCGCAGCAATCCGACCTCAAGCGTCATGTCGGCCAGCGCCTCCATCTGCGCTACATTTTGACCGACGTACTCGTCAAATAGCGAGCGCCCAGCCGGTTTTCCAAGCCGACCGTCGCCGTCAACCGGCGCGTAGCGGTGCGCGCTGGCGTAATACACGCCTTGCGAATGGTAAAGAAACACCAAATAATCGCCCCCTGCCAGCGTCGGCGTCTCGTACGTGATGCCATAGAACACAATGTCAAGCTCACCGACGGAGAGGTCACCCGCCAGCACCTGCTTAACCGTGGCGCGATAGCTTCTCTGCAGGTTGCTGGTGAGTTCAGCACTGTGGGTGTTCGGCGACGACGTGATGGTAACCACCGCCAAATGAGTGAAGTTACGCATTGACACGCCAAAGGGCGAAGAAGCCACGTCCAACGCAGGGTTGTCTGCAAGTGCCTGTACGTCCTTGCACAAGGATTCAACCGGCTGCCCCTCATAGCTTTTTATCTCGCCCGAGGTCGCATGCGTATACACAAGTCCGTTGTCGTCAATCTCAAGCAATGCTTCAAACTCGTCGGCAATCTGATAGAAACCTCCCACCAACTGGAGCGGCAGCACATAAACACCGCCCACACGCATCCGACGCTCACGGGTACCAATCACAATCGCATCGGGCAGCGGAGCGTCGCCATAGAGCTGTGTCAGCGTTTCGGCTCGTACGACATTGATGTACGTCAACGGCTGCTGCACAATCTCCTGCACGCGGACAACTGCAAAGGCCTCGGCGCCTGCTATCACAAAGTCGGCCAGCACATAGGGCGACGTGATGCAGCCGTACGCCGCGTTCGGCTCTGCGCCAATAAACTCATCCACCGGCAACCCGCGAATGGCGGCAATGTTCGGCGTCACATCGACAGCCCGCTCCGGCTTGCCACCCACCGTCACCACCACCACCGCCGCGCCAACCAACAGCAAACACAGCCCCACCACCGCCAACCGCTTCACCAGCAGCTTTGGCGTGCGACCGGACGGCTGGGCTGCCAACTTGTTCATCAGCGCGTCGACCACCGCGTCGTCGGGCGACGTCAGGTCTCGTATATGCGTAAAACGCTTGTCAGACATCAAACACTTCTCCTTTCAACAGCTCACGGCCTCTAAGCAGCTGCATCCGCACCGTACCGGCGCGCCGCTTCAACGCTTGGGCAATCTCATCGGTCGACAGCCCTTCAATGTAGTAGAGGTGCATCACCGTGCGGTACTTGTCGGGCAGCGCACACAGCGCGGCAAAGACGGCCGTATCCTCCGGCCGCCCGCGGTCGAGTAGCGACTGCGCCGTTTGCTCGTCGAGCGGCAGCACCGCCACCCGCGCCGCCGCCCGTTTCGAGCAGCGCACAGCGGCATTGATCAGCCACGCCTTGCGGTGCGCCTCGTCGGCAAAGTCAGGCTGCCGCCGGTGATAGGCCAAAAAGACCTCCTGAAAGACGTCGTCGGCGTCAAAGCGATTGCGCGTCCGCGCCAGCGCAATGCCATACACGGTGTTTTTATACAGCGCCACCACCTGTGCCATGTCCGTGCCAGCCGCCATACGCGTCACCCCTTTCACCATAAATGCACAAAACAAGCGCCAATGTCACAGGCGCAAAAAGAAAATTTCAACAGGGCAGGGGAATAAAAAGACGCGCCGCTGCCGTGCAGCCGCGCGTCATGGGCGTTACCCGCTAGACAAACTTGCGCTTGAAGCGCACATTCACCACGCCGCCGCTGGTCGCCTCAAACTTGTAGTCGACCTTGAACGCCACGCCGTTGTGATCGGTGACAAACAGTGTGTTGTGCTTGGTGTACACGGGAAACGAGAGCGTCTTGCCGTTGCCGACAATGCCCACCTTAACGCCGTTAAGCCACACATGCTGCGCCACAGCCATGCCGACAAAGCTTTTCAGTCGCTCAAAGTTGACGGTACACGGCGTTTCCAGCAGCTCCTCGGGCGGCGCCAGCAGGGCAGGGTGCTCAAACTTTTTGCCGCAGCCGTTGCACTTGAACTCAACGGGCTTGAGCGCATAGTCGTCCTTACTTTTCGAGTTGGCCACCAAGCTGCCAATCGCGCCAAACGCCGCGCCCATGGCAATCGACGCGCTGCGCGAGCCCTTGATGCCGCGAATCACAAAGCTGTTGCCACGGCAGTAGGGGCAGCTGACCCCGCATAAAGTAGGCGCTTGAACGGGCTGATTGTTCATTGTAAACACTCCCTCTAGGTTTTGTACCAAAAATATAACAGAAAAATGGCGAAAAAGCAACAGCATAGAAAAAAGGCTGCCCACCGGCAGCCTTTTTGATTAACCCGTTTGCAGCAACGTCAAATCGCCGTGAGCAGACGATCTGACACGCGCCCTCAGCCGCCGCGCTCATAAATACTTGGACAGCTTGTGCATCATGTTGTCCAGATCAATCGGCTTGCCGATGTGGTCGTTCATGCCGGCGTGCAAACACCGTTCCACATCCTCGAGAAACACATTGGCCGTCATGGCCACAATGGGAACCGTCCGCGCCCGTTCGCTGTCGATCGCGCGAATGCGGCGCGTCGCCTCGTACCCGTCCACGACCGGCATGTGCAAGTCCATGAATATCAGGTCATAGGCCTCTTGATCACGCGCAAAGGCGTCATAGGCCTCTTGTCCGTTTTCCACGCATGTGATGGCAACGCCGGTGTCTGCCAGCAGCGCACTGACAATTTCGCGGTTAATCTCAACATCCTCGGCCAACAGGATGTGCTTATCCCGATAGATACCCGATGTGACCGCCACCGGTTCGGGCTGGCCTATCCATGCTGCCGCAGCGTCAGACTCCACTGCCGTGCCCTGTGACACCCATGCCGTAAACACAAATCGCGACCCCTTGCCAAGCGCCGATTCAACCCAAATCCGCCCGCCCATCATCTCGACAATGTTCTTGGAAATGGCAAGCCCTAAACCGGTACCGCCATATTTGCGGGACACCCCGTTGTCAGCCTGCTCAAAAGAGCGAAACAGCTTTTGCTGCTGCTCGCCGGAAATGCCAATGCCCGTGTCAGCCACGGCAATTTCAAGGCAAATCCTGCCGTCAGCTGCCTCAATCGTGTCAACAGACAGCGCAATTTGCCCCTCAACGGGCGTAAACTTGACCGCATTGCTCAACAGATTGGTAATCACCTGGGACAGCCGCTGCTCATCGGCCACAATCGTGCGGGGCACTTCCGGCGCAATCGAAACCAGAAAAGCCTGCCGCTTTTCTTCAATGCGAAAGGACTGAACATTGGCGACCTGCTGCATCATTTGTGCAAAGTCAAACTCGGAAAGCGACAGCTCAAACTTGCCCGACTCGATTTTCGACATGTCGAGTATGTCGTTGATAACGCCCAGCAGATGAACCGACGCGTTTTCAATTTTATCCATGCAGTATTGCATTTTTTTGATGTCATCGGTGTTTTTGGCAATGCTCGACATGCCGATGATGGCGTTCATGGGCGTGCGAATCTCATGCGACATGCTGGCCAAAAAATTGGACTTGGCAGAGCTGGCTTGCTCCGCCTGTTCCTTGGCCTGAAGCAGCTCGGTAATGTCGTGCATCAAGGCAATAGAGCCTTCAATCTGCCCGTTTTCATCGACCATCGGCGTGTAATGAATCTGATAGTTGCGCGGGTTGCCATGGCACCCGATGTCAAACCATTCGGAAATCGTCCGCGATTGCGGGTCGGACATGGCCTCGTCAAACAGCTCGTCTGTCTGCGATAGCCACTCGTCAGAGCCATAGCCGGAAAACACGTCTTTGTAGTGGCGTCCGTTAACCAGCCCGAAGCTGGGGATGCCGGCCAGCTTCAAAAACGATTCGGTGCAATAGACAACGCGCCCGTTTTGGTCGTACAGAAAAATGAGATCAGGACTGTTGTCCAGCAGCAGGCGCATGTATTTTTCCTGCTTCCTGCGCTCCTGTTCCATGACATTGTCCACCGTGGCCTTGCCAATCGCAAGGTCGCGGCTTCGAGCCTGTACCTCCTGCATGTTTTTCATCTGACGCTTCATGCGGCGGTTTTCGCGCTCCAGCTCAGCAATTCTGTCTATGTATTGCTGCAAAGTCAAATCGTCAGCCCTGATTAAGCCACCTCATCCATCGTCGCCAGTCTAAAAGACGCAGGCCGGGAAGGTATAGCTGTGAACACGATTGTGCAACCTGCCT
>JAVBPM010000085.1:0-6058 GCA_031549605.1 Oscillospiraceae bacterium
TGCGTTGGCAATGCTGACATTGCTGATGCCCAGCTCGCCCGACACCGTCAACGGGTTGCCCAGCTTGTAGTTGTTGACAAACCGCTTGTCGTAGGTGTAATAGTCGCAGATAAACTCCAGCACATCGCCGTCCCGCAGCGCAACCAACCCCTTGGCCTCGGGCTGCGGCTCGCCATCCTTGTATAGGACGCGCGCGCCCAGCACGCTGCCATACTCGTCCTCGTCGGTAAATTGCAGCATCAGTTCCACCGGCTGGCCGTTCAGCAATGCCGGCACACGGCCGGTAATGATGTAGTCGTCCTCCGTGCCGCTCGTCGACACATGGAAGTAGCTGACCACATGCCCGTCAATGGCCAGCCACGTCTCGTCGTAGTCAGCCACCAGCTCGCCGTCGTCATCAAAGACAAAGGTATTGTCGGCGCCAAGGTCAATGTAGCCCTCACCGTCGTCGACAAAAACTGTCAGTTCAATCTCCGACACCAGCGCCCATTGCGCTTCAGTCAGCTTGATAACCTTGCCCGAGCCCTTGTCACTCAACGCCAGCTGCGATGCGTCAAAGCTGTTGTCCTTGTAATAGTCAGCAGACCGCGCAATCAAATCGCGATCCAGCCACGACGGCGCGCTTTTCAACCCCAGCAGGCTGGCAATGTCGCTGCCACTGCCACCCAGCACGCTTTGCAACAGGCTGCCAATGTCAACACCGCCGTTGCCGGCGCTGCCCGGCCCGCCGTTGAACAAGCTGCCAAACAGCGAGTCGAGGGAAGAACCCTGCCCCGACGCCAGCTGGCCGCCCGCCGCCACATTGCTGTAGCTGCGGATGCAATCGCTGTAGCTGGTGTCAATGCCCAACCGCTGGTAGGTCGACAGCGCGTTGTCCACGCTGGCCAACCGCCGCGATGGGAAATAAATCGAAATGCCGCCGCAGTCGCGCATCGACGCGCTGGTTGTGTTGTATTTGACACAGCTTTTCAACGCCGCGGCAAAAGCCTTGGCTTCATCGGTGCCAATGCGCTCGGCCAACTGAATCAAATCAACCTGATCGATGCCGGCCTGCGGCGCGAACTCGCGCACCCCGCCACGCGCCTGCGCCACCTGTTGGTAGCTCTCGCTTTGAATTAAGTCGGCCGTCGAGGCGGCAAAGGCCTGAAATCTGCCGGGGATTGTGCCCTTCAGCTCGGCGAGGTCGATCACCGACAATGTCGTGTCGCCGGCGCGCGTGTAGCTGACAAAGTCGTCGCAGATGGCCTTACCCAGGTCAATCGTCGCCATCGACGGGTTGCGGCACAGCGCCGTCATCCAGTTGGTGTAGTACCAGCCGCTGCCCGGCTCGGTCTCCTCCGAGGCAATCAAGTAGTCGGCATACGGCTCCAGCGTCAACGCCGTTTCCAGCGTCGCCATCAGACAGGTGTCGAAGCCGACAAAGTCAAAGGTACAACCGCCCTCCTTAAAGGCGGTGCTAATCTCATCCAACGTCATGCTATCGTTGGGGTACAGTTCATCATAACCAAAGCCGGTCAGACTGCCGCCGCCGTGATCCCAAAAAATAAAGCCATAACGATCGGCGGGATAATGGGCCTTGCCAAAGGCAATAAACTGACTCATCGTAGCCGGCTTGACCATCGACTGCGCGCCGACCTCCTCCACCTTTTCCAACCCGCGTGCTGTCAGCTTAAAAATGGTGTTGGTCTTGGCGCTGATGCCGTCGGTGTGCCAGCGCTTGGCGCCGCCCGTTTCAATGAGAATCGTCACCTTGTCAGACAGCTTGGCCGCCGCCATCTCCTTCAAGTCGGCGGTCGCCGCGCCCGAGCGCGACTCCAAATCGGCGCCGCACATATAAACCATCAGCGTCACGCTGTCGGCACCGGCCACCGCCACGCGCTTGTCGCGCGCATCGGCCGCTACGCTGCGGTCAAGCACACCGAGACTGGCGGCCGGCTTAAAATCCGAGTTGCCACCCAACAGGCTCTGCACCTGCGTCGGCGCGCCGCCCAGCAAATCACCCAGACTGCCCTGCCCCAACAAAAAATAGACCACAAGGCCAACCACAAGCAACAGCGGCGAACCCTTAGTCGCCGCGCGCATCCCGCGTGGCATCCCCGGCCGACCACCGCCGGACGAAGAACCGCCGTCACCACCCAACAAATCGCCCAACTGCCCCAAACCAAGGCCCTCGCCCTGCTTAAACACATGCCCCTCGCCGCTTGAAACGTTCTTCCTGCGTCCAAAAGGCCGGTTAAATTGCGCCATTATAAGCCCCCCGTATCCAAAAATCTACAATAAGACCAGTGTATCACAGCCCACCCCGACGCGCAAGCAACCAACAGCGAAAACGGCACTCCATTTGGAGTGCCGTTTTCTTTGTTGGTTGCGGGGGAGGGATTTGAACCCTCGACCTTCGGGTTATGAGCCCGACGAGCTGCCAGACTGCTCCACCCCGCGATATCAGCGCCAGTGCAGGAAATTGGTGCCGGAGACCGGAATCGAACCGGCACGAGCATCACTACTCACAGGATTTTAAGTCCCGGTCGTCTACCTGTTCCGCCACTCCGACTCGCTGAAATCCTGCGCCTTAAGCGCTTGAGAATAATACCACACCCGCCGGCGCTTGTCAAGCATTCTTTTCCACGCCGCGTGACGAAAAAAACGCGCTCGTCAGGCAACAGAAAAAGTTGCCCAAAACGCTTGACAGCCGGTCAAACACCTGCTATACTGTATAAGCTAACCCGCAGACAGCAGGTCGTTTTCGTTAAAGGAGCCATGCTCCGCCCGCCGAGGATTACGCACAATAACGCTGTTGTTTTGTGTTGATCATCCTTGCTGTCCACTGGGCTGCAAGGATTTTTTTATTTTGCAGGAGGTGAAAACTGCAATGCCAAACCAAAAGGTGCTTACCGAAAAGCAGGCCACCGTTGCCGCTCTGAAAGAGCGCATCGCCAACTCCGCGTCGGGCGTACTCGTTGACTACAAGGGCATCAACGTCGCCAACGACACCGCGCTGCGTCGCAAAATGCGCGAAGCCGGCATCGAGTACACCGTTGTCAAAAACACGCTGATGAACTTCGCCGTGCAAGACACCGAGCTCGCCGGTTTGTCCGAAGTGCTTAGCGGCACAACGGCACTGGCCACCAGCACCGACGACCTCGTCGCACCCGCCAAGATTTTGAAAGAATACGCCGACAAATCCAATGGCGCTTTCACACTCAAGGCCGGCTTTGCCGAAGGCAAGCTGCTCGACGAATCAGGCGTCAAACAACTGGCCAGCCTGCCCAGCCGCGAGGAACTCATCGCCAAGATGCTCGGCAGCATGAACGCGCCGATCAGCGGCTTTGTCAACGTCCTCAACGGCAACCTGCGCGGCCTCGTTGTCGCGCTCAACGCCATCGCAGAGCAAAAATCAGCCTAACCACAACAACACACACATAATTTTAGGAGGAAAAATACAATGGCTAGCGAAAAAGTTACAAAAATGATCGAAGATGTTAAGGCCCTTACCGTTCTGGAGCTGTCCGAGCTCGTCAAAGCCCTCGAGGAAGAGTTCGGCGTCAGCGCCGCTGCCCCGATGGCCATGATGGCCGCTCCCGCCGCCGGTGGCGCCGCTCCGGCCGCCGCTGAAGAGCAGACCGAGTTCACCGTCGTGCTGAGCGAAGTCGGCGACAAGAAGATCGAAGTCATCAAGGTCGTCCGTGAGCTCACGGCCCTCGGCCTGAAGGAAGCCAAAGAGCTGGTCGATGGCGCTCCGTCGAACGTCAAAGAGAACGTCAGCAAGGACGACGCCGAAGCCATGAAGAAGAAGCTGGAAGAAGCCGGCGCCAAGATCACGCTGAAGTAAGCACTAAGCCACTGAAAGACAGGATCGCGAAAGCGGTCCTGTCTTTTTTCACAGCACGTTGTCCCAACGAAAGCTCTCGGTCTCTATCATCAGCCGCAAGTGCTGCTGCAGCTTGGCCGCCAACTCGGCCGTATCATCGTCGCACTGCGGTGCAACCGCCAACAACTCACCCAACAGCACGGCCACCGGCTCGTACAGTTCATGCCGCGCCACCAGCGACAAAAAGCGCCGCGAGCTATGCCAAAGCGCATCCAAATGCCCGATTTCTTCCGCTGCCCGATCCCAGTCACTTGCCTCAATTGCCTGCCGCACCGCCGACACCGAATCTTCCAACGCGTGCGCCTGCCGCTGCACGTTGCTGTGACACCACCACGAAAAAGCCAGCACCATCGCCAGCACGACCACACACGCCAGCGCCTTCATAGCACACGCTCGGCTTCCCGTTGCGACAGGTAGTAGACCTGCTTTTTCTCGTCAACCGTCATTAAGAAAACATCCTTAACGCCGCGCCCGCCGCGACTGCCAATCTCATGCTCGACCCAACTGCGCGACAACTGCAACGCCGCCAAATTGTCGTCCAGCCACCGCCCATCGCTGACCACCGTCACCGGCAAACCGGCGCCCGCCTTACGGCCCGCCAACTCACCAGCCGTCGGCGGTCGGTGCTCGTCATACAACAGCACCGACAACTGCCCGCTCGTCTCCAAAATGGCGTATTGCACCGTCCGCAGGTCAGTGACGCTTTTGAGCCGCAGCGACTCCAGCAGCTCGTCAATGCTGACGCCGTTCTTTTTCAGCTCACGCTTTACCACCAACCCGTTGCGCACCAGAATGCTGGGCTTGCCCTCCACCCACTTGCGCAGCTTGACGCTCTTGAGCAACACGTGCGACAGCAGCAAATTCAGCCCCAAAATCGCCAGCAGCGGCACAATGCCCGCCAACAGCGGCACACTCAAATCCTGCATGGGAATAACCACCAGCTCGGAGATTAAAATGGTCACCACCAGCTCGGTCGGCTCTAACTCGCCGACCTGCCGTTTTCCCAACAACCGCATGGCCACCGCCATCAGCCCAAACAAAATGACCGTCCGTACAAATGAAATCAACATAAAAACAGCCGACCTCCCATGTCAGTATGGGTGTCGGCTGTTTCAATTATGCGTTATTGATGGTCCTTGTGCCGTATCTCGGCGCGCTTGATCTTGCCACTGACGGTCTTGGGTAGCGCGTCGACAAACTCGACCACGCGCGGGTATTTATACGGCGCTGTCACCTTTTTAACGTGCGATTGCAACGCCTTGACCAGCGCCTCATCGCCAACAATACCCTTTTTCAGCACCACGGTCGCTTTTACCACCTGGCCGCGCCCCGGGTCAGGGATGGCCGTCACCGCACCCTCCACCACACTGGGATGCTCCAACAGCGCCGACTCAACCTCGAAGGGGCCGATGCGGTAACCGCTGCACTTAATGACGTCGTCATTGCGCCCGACAAACCAATAGTAGCCGTCGGGGTCGCGCCACGCCATATCGCCGGTGTGGTAGGCATTGTCATAAAAAGCCTTGGCGTTGGCCTCATCGTCGTGATAATACTCGGCAAACAGCCCGACCGGCCAACGCTTGTCCAGTCCGGTAATGACAATCTCGCCCTCCTCGCCGTCCTCGCACTCATTGCCCTCAGCGTTGAGCAGCTTGATGTTGTACAGCGGCGACGGCTTGCCCATCGAGCCGGGCCGCGCGGCAAACCACTGCGAAAAAGTGGCAATCAGCACCGAGCTTTCGCTCTGGCCAAAGCCCTCATGCAGCGACAGGCCGGTAATGGCCTTGAACTTGTTAAACACCTCAGGGTTCAACGGCTCTCCGGCGTTGCCACAGTTGACAATCGACGACAAGTCATAGGCCGCCAAATCCTCCTGCAGCATAAAACGGTACATCGTCGGCGGCGCACAAAAGGTCGTCACTTTGTACTGCTGCAACTTTTCCAGCAGCTTGGCCGGCTCAAATTTCAGCATGTCGTAGGCAAAAATCACCGCACCGCAAATCCACTGGCCGTAAATCTTGCCCCAACCGAACTTGGCCCAGCCCGAGTCACTGACCGACATGTGCAGCTTGTCCTCCTGCACGCGCTGCCAGTACTTGGCCGTCACGCTCTGCCCCAGCGGGTGGGCAAAGGTGTGGCGCACCATTTTGGGCATGCCGGTCGTACCCGAGGTAAAGTACATCAACATGG
>JAVBPM010000037.1:0-6411 GCA_031549605.1 Oscillospiraceae bacterium
CAGCGCGGCATAGCGCGTAGGTGCTTTAACAGCGCCGGGATAGGGGCTGTGCATGGTATGGCCGTTGAGCTTGGCCAGCAGCGCCTCCCAGCCGTTAAAGTCGGGCGTGGCGCAGATGGCGGCGCGAAAGGGACCCTTGGCCGCGACGTGGGCCAGCAGCGCGCGCGTGTCGACGCCCTTGATGGCCGTGACGTAGTGGCGGCGCAGGTAGTAGTCAAGCGTCTCGGCGCTGCGCCAGTGTGACGGCGACTCACAGCAGTCCTGCACAATCAGACCGCTCAGCCACGGGCGGCCTGTCTCGCAGAATTCGGTGTTGATGCCGCAGGTGCCGGCCAGCGGCGTGCTGAGCAGCACCAGCTGATTGGCGTAGGCGGGGTCGGCCATCATCTTCATATAACAGCCGGTATGACAGGTGATGTGTCCGATGGCTACGCCGGGCGAGCCAAAGGCCTCGCCCTCCCAGCGCGTTTTATCCGAGAGCAGTAGGGTGGCTTTCATGCCATGGAGATGACAGCCGACAGCGCCTTTTTCATGTCCAGCGCTTCGGCGCGTGCCGCGTCGGCGAAATGGCCGCCGCGTTTTTGCCACGCGCACAGAATTGCACGCGACGAGTTGATGATCGCACCGTAGCCGTTGTGGTCGAAGGCACCGGCGACGTCGGCGGCCGTGCCGCCCTGCGAGCCGTAACCGGGCACAAGGAAAAAGCTGTTGGGCAGCGCCTTGCGCAGTGCCGTCAGATGGGCGGGGTAGGTGGCGCCCACCACCATGCCGATGCGCGAATAGCCCGAAGCGCCGATGCTGTCGGCGCCGGTGCGCGCCAGCAGCTCGGCGATGACTTTATAGACCGGCCGGTCGCCCACCATCAGCTCCTGCACCTCATAGGACGACTTGTTGGAGGTCTTGACCAACACGAAAATATCCTTGTCATGCTGTTGGCACTGCTGATAAAAGGGCAACAGGTTGTCGCTGCCCAGATAAGGGTTGACGGTCACGCAGTCGCACGGGAAGGGTGAAATGGCCGTTGAGCCGACCTGCGTCGTGCCCAAAAAGGCCTGCGCGTACTGCTCGGCGGTCGAGCCGATGTCGCCGCGCTTGGCGTCGGCGATAATGTAGTAGCCCAGCTGGCGGGCGTGGGCGATGGTTTGGGCAAAGGCGTCCATGCCCGGAGCGCCGAAGGCTTCGTAGCAGGCCAGCTGCGGCTTTACGGCCGGCACAACGTCGGCCAGCGCGTCGAGGATGCCAACGTTGAACTCGACAATGGCGTCGGCGGCGGCTTGCAGCGTCTCACCTTTGGCAGACAGATGCTTGTCCAGCAGCTCGGCGGGCAGCATGTCGAGGCGCGGGTCGAGCCCCGCGACGGTGGGGTTGTGTTTGGCGCGAATGGCGGCAATCAGTCGTTCCATGGGCGTCACTCCTTTATGATATGACCGCGCAGTGCCACGCCGGCAAAGGGCGTGTTGACGCAACGGCTGTCGGGGTGCACTTGGTAAACGCGCTCGGCGTCGAGGTCAATGTCGATGGTGTGCGTCTGCGGCGGCAGCTTAAGGATGCGGCGCGGCGCGTGGCACAGCTTGTCGACGATGGTGTCGAGCGGCAACAGGCCGGTAAAGTAGAGCGCCGTCAGCGTGGCCGGCCACAGTGTTTCAAGGCCAAGAATGCCGTTGGGCGGCAGCGGACGCGCCTTTTCCACGCGGTGGTGGGGCGCGTGGTCGGTGGTGATGCAGTCAATGGTGCCGTCGCGCAGCGCCTCAATGACGGCCTGCACGTCGGCCTGTGACGCCAGCGGCGGGTTCATCTGGGCGTTGCCGCCCAGCTCGCGGTGGCGCTCGTCGGTGAAAAAGAAGTAGTGGGGGCAGGTTTCGCAGGTGATGGGCAACCCCTCGGCCTTGGCGGCGCGAATCAGTGCCAGCGACGCGGCGCGGCTGACATGCGCGATGTGGATGGGCGCCTTTGTCTGGCGCACCAGCGCAATGTCGCGTTCAATGTTTTCGGTTTCCGGTTCGCAGTGGTCAATCAGCGGCAGCCCGACGCGTTGCGCGGCCAATAGTGCCTGCGCCATCAGCGCGTCGTCGCGCACCGGCACGCCGTCGTCGCTCAGCGCCACGGCACCGGCTCGCTTGAGCGCCTCGAAATCGGTCAGCGCCAAGCCGCGCTGGCCAACCGTGACGGCGGCGATGATATGGACGTCGACCACCGCCTCGCGCGCGACGCGCGTGTACAGCGTCTCAACCAAATCGGCATTGTCGATGACCGGCCGCGTGTTGGGCATACAGGCCACGGCGGCTACACCGCCGCGTCGCGCCGCGCGCGTGCCTGACGCGATGTCTTCTTTATAGGTCTGGCCGGGGTCGCGCAGGTGGACGTGGATGTCGGTTGCGGCCGGCAGTGTGAGTGTATTCATGCCTGTAGCTGTTTCATGACCAGGCCGGTAATCAGCTTGGGGTAGAAGTAGGTCGATTTTTGCGGCATCTTCTCGCCGGCGCGCGAGACGTCGGCCAGCTGGTCGATGCGCGTGGTGTTGAGGATAAAGGCGCACTGGCATTCGCCGTTGTCGACGCGGTGCAGCGCCTCGGCTAGTGAGCGCGTGTAGCTGACATGGCTTTGCGCGGCCAGCTCCTTGTCGCCAATGCCCAGCACGGGTTCAAGGATCAGTTTGTGCAGCAGCGCCACGTCGAGTGTGCGGTAGGCCTCGCTCATGTTTGGCAGCGCGCGCGTCAGCAAGGCGCGGTCGCGCAGCGTCAGCAGCGCGTAATGGCCGCCGCCGGCGTAAAAAACGACGCTATCTTGCTCGGCGGCCAGCTGCTGCTCAAGGGTGTCAACGCTCTCGGCCAGCGTCAAGTGGAAGTCGCGGTGCAGCTTGGCCAGCAGCTCGGCGGCGTTGAAGTTGTCAAGATGCGACACCAGCCGGTGAGTCGGCCAAATGACCAGCCCGTCGTCGGCCATGTCGACCAACATGGTCATGATGCCCGCCGTCGCGGCGCCGGGGTGCTCCTGGTGAAACTCCAGCGCCGTGGTGTAGCGGTGGTGGCCGTCGGCGATGTACAGCACCTTATCGGCAAAGCCGTCGGCAATCGCGGCCAGCGTATCGGCGTCGGTTACGCGCCACAGGCGGTGCGTAACGCCGTCGGCCAGTGTAAACTCAACGTCGGGCGGCGTGGCGGCCACGCGCATGAGGTGCGGCGTGACAGCCTGCTGCTCGTCGTGATAGAGGCAGTAGATTTGGCTGAAGTTGCAGTAGGTGGCCTCCATCAGGCTGCGGCGGTCGCCGCGCGCCTTGGGCAGAGTCTCCTCGTGCGGCAGCACAACGCCGTCGGCAAAAGCGCGCAGCTCAAGGTCGCCGATGACGCCGGTGATACGGCGCGGCGTGCCGCGGTCGTCAAAGCACTCCTGGTAGACGTAGAAGGCGGGCGTCTCATCGTTGGCCAGCACGCCGCACTGCAGCCAGTCGGCCAGCGTATCGGCCGCCTGCCGGTAGTCGCTCGGCTTTTCCAGTCGGATGACGTTGTTGGGACTCAGCGCCAGCAGCGCCTGCCGCTCGTCTTCGTTGATGATGTCGTAGGGTGGGCAGACGACGCTGTCAATCGCGCCGGCGGCGGCGGTAAAGCGCAGCGCGCGGAAGGGTGAGACTTTGGCCATGGGGTCAACCTCCAGCATGTATTTTTTATAAGAATAGTGTATCACAAGCGCGGCCGGTTCACAATGCGTTTTTCGCATAGGTATGACGCTTTGGCCAGCGGACATACTATGCACGATGACGAAAAGGAGGCAGTGCTATGAAAACGTCAACCTTTGTATCCGGCGTTGGGCTGGGTGTTGTTGCCGGCGCGGCGCTGACGGCGGCCATGCTGCCCGTCAATGCCCGCATGATGCGCAAATCGGTGCCGGTGCGAGCTGTAAAAACAATGGGCAAGATGATTGACCGCATGTCCTAGTGCGGCGGCAGAAAAAAACGGGGCGGACACATGGTGTCGCCCCGTTTTGGCTGTGTAGATTAACCCAGAATCAGCTGCGTCAGCTCCAGCGGCTCAATGTAGCGGCCATTCTGATACGCGCGCATATTGCCACCCGAGATTTCGTCGATAAGCGTCACCTTGCCGTTGCAGCGGCCGAACTCCAGCTTGATGTCGTACAGCTCGATGTTCTTTTCGGCCAGCATGGTCTTGACTACCTTGGAGATATCCTGCGTCAGCTTTGCCAGTGTGTCGTACTCCTCGGCTGTCAGCACACCCAGCATGGCCAGCGCGTCCTTGGAGATGGGTGGATCCTGACGCACGTCGTCCTTGAGCGTGACCTCGACAAAAGCGTCGAGTTGCTGACCCTCTTTGCAGTACTGGCCATAGCGGCGGAAAAAGCTGCCCACGGCGCGGAAGCGGCAGATGACCTCCAGCCCGTTGCCAAACACGGTGGCCGGACGCACGGTCAGCGTCTGGTCGTCGATGTCGGCGGCCAGAAAGTGGGTGGGGTAGCCGGCCTTTTCAATGGCGGTGTAGAAGTATTCGGTCAGGCGCAGTCCGGCCCGGCCGGCGCCCTCTATGGACAGACCCACGGTGTTGGCGCCCGGATCAAACTTTCCGTTTTCGCCGGTCACATCGTCCTTGAACTTGAGCAGGTAGTTGCCGTCGTCCAGCTGGTAAACTGTTTTGGTTTTTCCCTCGTATACGTGGCGCATCGTTACTCTCTCCTCATACCGGTAAAAGATGGGTCGACTCGCAGCCCTCGGTTATTATTTTAGCACGGAAAGAGGTTGTTTCACAAGGCGGACGTCGCAAAAAATTCGACAGAATTAGGGCCCGAAATCCTCAATCAGTTGGTGCAATTGTGCGTCGTTGGCGGCGGCAATACCGGCTTCGAGCAGCTTCTGGTCACCGGCGCGCAGCGAGCTGACGGCAATGTCGGTGACCAGAATGGGCAGCTCGGGATGCGCGGCGGCATAGACCGTGACCTTGCCGTTAACGGTCTTGACAATATAGCCGTCGCGGCGGTTGGTGGTGCCGCTGTAGGTGCCGGGCGGTAGCGGTGGCGCTACCGTTGCCATGGCGGGCATCACTGTTGGATTGGACGCGGAAACAGGCTGGCGCGGTTGCGTCAGCAAAATGGCGGCGACGATAATGGCACAGCCGAGCAGCGCCCATAAGCCTATTTTGACCGATGGCTTGCGGATTTGTAACATATGGCAACCCTCCATGGTAAGGTTGCCCAGTTTTTAACACGGCTATACCCTTGCCAAACGAGCGCCGGTGTGGTACAGTGAAGAGGTCTTCAGGGTAGGGTGAGAAACCCGACCGGCGGTAATGCGGCCTTTGGCCGACAAGCCCGCGAGCGACAGCTGAGCCGGTGTGATTCCGGCGCCGACGGTAATGCGCTTTGGCGTAAGTCCGGATGAGAGAAGGCGAGTGCTGTTGTCTGCAATCGCCTGTGAAGGGCGGTTTTTTTATGAGAAACAGAACACATGCGCTGGCGCTGGTGGCTATGCTGGCGGCCATTGCCGCCGTCATGCGGCAGCTGGAGTTTATGCTGCCGCTGGCACCCGAGTTCTTGAAGCTCGATTTCAGCGACCTGCCGGCGTTGCTGGCCGGCTTTGCGGCCGGACCTGTGGCGGCAGTGGCCGTGGCGCTGATTAAAAACCTGATTGCCATGCTGTTTTCCAAAACGCTGTTTGTCGGCGAGCTGGCCAATTTTATCGTCGCCTGTCTGCTCACCGTGCCGGCGGCGGCCGTCTATCGCAAATGGCACAACAGAAAAGGCGCGATGTTGGGACTGGTGTGCGGCGGCGTGTCGATGACCGCCGGCGCGGCGGTGCTCAACGCCACGCTGTTGCTGCCGTTCTACGCCAATCTCATGGGCAAAACGTCGCAGCAGATGGTAGATATGTTTCACGCCGTCAACGGCGCGATTGACGATATGTTTGGCGTTGTGATGCTGTGCATTGTGCCGTTCAACCTCTTCAAGTGGCTACTGCTGTCGCTGTTGGCCATGCTGCTGTACAAACGGATTTCGCCGTTGCTCAAGCGGTTTTAGAACGATGTAGGAATTGTTGCAGAAAAGTCTTGACATCGCTTGCGCATATGTTATAATAATCGGGCGCTTGGCGGGATTGTGTAAAGGTAGCACAGCAGACTCTGACTCTGTATGTGAGGGTTCGAATCCTTCTCCCGCTGCCACGAGAAACCGCCTTGTATCAGGGCGGTTTTCTTTTGTTTGCAGATGTTGCGGCTTTGGGTAAGTCGCAAATAATTGTCGCTTAGCCCGTAGTTTAACAAGGCCCGCCCACTGCCAATGGCAGCGGGCGGGCCTTTGTTTGCTTATCGCTTGTCGCCGGGTTTACTTACCCAGCAGCTTGCAGAAGCGGGTGACAACCGCCGCGACTTCGCCGCGCGTGGCTGTGCCCTTCGGGTTGATCTTGCCGTTCGA
>JAVBPM010000024.1:0-13388 GCA_031549605.1 Oscillospiraceae bacterium
AGGCAGAGATCGGACAGCGTTTCGGTGGTGCAAATGTGGCGCCGTCTGATGCCGGTGCGGCTGGCAATCCACTCGTCGTTGGTTTCCACGTACTGGGCGAGGTCGTCGTTGGTGACGACAGCGTGCGGCAGGGCAGAGCCGGTGCCGATGATGCGTATACTCATGCCGGATCCTCCATTTTCTTGGCAAAAAATTCGCGCAGGCGTGTCATGCCGCTGAGCAGCACCGTTTTCTCTTCCGGCGTAAAGTCCTTGCTGATGCTGCGCACCATGCGGCGGTGGAAGTAGTCGTGGGCGCGTCCAATGCGCTGACCGAGCGGTGTTAATCGAATCAGTGCGCGGCGTCCATCGCTTTGGCAGGTCTCTTTGACAACTAACCCTTTTTGCTCCAGACGCTTGACGGCGGTGGTGACCGACGGCATGGCCACCTTGAGGCGGTTGGCCAGCTCGCCGATGGTGGGCGGGTTGTCATAGAAGCTGACGGCCTCGAGCAAATGCACCTCTGCCACCGTGACGCCGGCGGCGGTCAGCGACCGTATCGACTGCTCCTCATATTTGAGTATGGAGTTGAAGGTGTCTACCAGCAGGGCGTTTAGCTGTTTTTCAAAGGTGTCCATACAGCCCTTCCTTTCGACAATTACTTAGTTAGGCTAACTAATTATAATGAGACGATACCGCGCTGTCAAGAGGAATGGCAGCTGAATGTAAGGAGTTAAAATATTGTTAATACTCTGAACTGGGCTGAAACGAACACAAGGCAGGCGCCGCGGCGCCTGCCTTGTGTCTGGGGTAGTATGGGTTACGGCCAAATCAGCGTCGTTGTCGCCGGAGCACCTGTCCCGTTGGGTTGGGTGATGTAGGCCGACAGCGCTGTGTCGTTGCGTGCGTATAGGACGCGATTGTGTTGTTTGTTGGCGTCGGTGGTTTCGGTGATGATGTAGGCGGTGCGCACGTCCGGCGTTAGTTTCTCGGGCAGCTGGGTTGGCGTGTAGTTTTGCTTCGTTAGAACGGTGTGGTCGGCGCTCATTTGTAAGATGGTAATCTGTTCGGCTGGTATCACTGTTTCAAAGGAGACTTCGATGACTGTATTCTTTTGCGTTGTGACCCCGTTTTCGGTCACGGTTGACGTATTGGTTAGCTTCTCGGAGTATACAACGCCCGGGGTGTCCGAAGTCGGTCTTGTGTAGCCTGCTTCTCCTGCTACACAATATACTGAGCCGTCCTGACTCTGATACACGGGGTTGACGCGGATTGTGTCAAATCCGCCGGATGTCAGGTGGACGGTGCCTGATAGCCCCTCTGTTTCACCACATTTTAACGAGACGTTGCCGACGCAGGGGTCATAGCTGCTGGCGATGTAATCTTCGCCACCTTCTGTCGTCAGGTGCGCGCCAAAGAAAGAAATGCTGCTTTCTACATCAAAGTCGTAGCGGTAGGTTTGTTCGCCCATCAGCGGGTCCGGGGAGTCTACCCGACGTGCGTAGAGGCGGCTGGTGTAGCGGTCCGGGTTGGTAGTAGCATAACCGAGGACTAGTGCCTCAAGGTTGTCTTCCGTGAACTGGTCCTCGTCAAACAGACCAAGCGGCTCCTGCGTGATTAAGACGCCGATAAGGCGGTCGCTCTCGGGAATCAGCATGCCGTCTGGTGCGGCCAGTTGACAGCTGCACAGCAGCGCCAGCAGTGACAAACTTAGCGTAACAAGGGTCTTAACACTATTCTTCATCGTCGTCATCCTCCAGTTGTCCGTCAAATTTTAAAATGTCGCCAATATCGCAGCCGAGATGGTAGCAGATGCGGTTGATTGTAGAGAAACGAATGCCCTTGGCCTTACCGCTGCGCAGAATGGAAAGGTTGGCCTCGGTGATGCCAACCAGCGCGCATAGCTCTTTGGAGGTCATGCCGCGCCGTCGGAGCAGGTCGTCGAGATGTGATAGGATAGCCATATAAACTATATAATGGCGTCGTTGTCGAGCTTGAGTCGACGGTTTTGCTCGAAGTACGTGGCGAGCAGCAGCGTGACCAGCACGGCTATGATGGATAGCAAGGGAATGGTGAGGTTGTAATCGGCAACAAAAATGCGACTGCCGAACGCAAATTGGAGCAGATTGAGACTGATTTGGCTGATGAGTATAATGACGACGGAGCGGCGGCACAGCGATGACAATCGTCGCGCGGTGTAGATAACGGGCAGCCCGTAGGGATCAGCCTGCAGGGCACTGGTCACATCAAGCGCGGCAAATAGTAAGACCAGGTCAAGCAGCGCGGGCAACGCAGTCACGATGAATTGCAGAATAAGAAAAATGCGGCTCAGCGACAATTGAGTAAGGTGACCAGTAGTATCGGTGGATAGCCGGGTCCATGAGACTATCAACTCCGTCAGCTGCGTGCCGCACAAGGCCAAGACCAGCACGGCACAGCTGGCAATTACCAGCCACTTGAGCGATTTAAGTGCCTTGTCGGCAGCGCGAGCACTGAAAGAACGGAGCATGCGTAGGAGGCAATAGCCGACGACAACGGCGCAGACAGCGCTATTGGCTACGGTCACGTAGAAGTCAACAAACTCGGCACCCGTGGTGGCAAAGTGCTGTGCCAAGTAGGCGGGATTGATGATGAGATAGAGTGCGACAAAGAGTAGCGGACAGAGCAGCAATAGCAGCATGTCTTCGGAGCGCAGCCTCTTTTGAAAGGCCCGAACGGCAAACAAGGCAAGCGGTACGAGGCCAATTAGGAGGTAAAGGCAGACAGCGGCAAGGTTGCCTGCATTGCCCGACAGTGATAGTGCGCGCAATCCACTGCCAATTTGGCGGAAGGGAACAGACAACAGCGCAGTCTCACTGCCAACGCCGAACAGCGCAGTGGCAAGCGCAACCGCGATGGCCTCGACGATGAGAAACCATAAGAGTTTTCGTTTCACGTCATCACCTCAAATTATTGAATAACGATAATTTGAGGTTGAGTTTATCAAAGTGACGCCGCATTGTCAAGTGCCATTTTCTCGCGTGTGGCCGTGTTGGATAAATGTACCGGCAAAGACTTTTCTTTTTTGCGCTGATGTGGTATACTACTTTGAAAAACAAGGACAGGGTGGTGACGCAATGAAAGAGTTTTTTAACAGTCTGCTGGAAAACGTTCAGAAGTACATTCAAATGATGAGCCTAACCGATTTGCTGGACATTCTCTTGGTTGCGTTTATGATTTACCAGCTGATTAAGCTGATGCGCAAGACCAACGCCATGCGCGTTATACAGGGCGTGGCGCTGCTGCTGATTATTATGCTGGTCGCGCAGGTGGTTGGGCTGCACACCATCAGCTTTGTGCTGACCAACACCATGCAGGTGGGCTTGTTGGCTATTATTATTATGTTTCAGCCCGAGCTTAGAAAAATGCTGGAGTCGATTGGCAGCAGCAAGTTGACCAACCTCATTCCGCGCGGTGAGCAGGCGCGCGGCGTTGACGCCGCGATTTTCCAGACCATTGAGGCCTGCAAGGCGCTGTCGTGGGAGCGCACGGGCGCGTTGATTGTCTTTGAGCGGCGCGTGATTTTGACCGATGTGTTGAAAACGGGCACTACGCTGTCGGCTGAGGTGTCGAGCGAGCTGCTGAAAAACATTTTCTTTCCCAAGGCGCCGCTGCACGATGGCGCAGTCGTCATTCGCGACGCGCGCGTGGCCAGCGCCGGCTGTATGCTGCCGCTGAGCAACAACACAACGATTTCGCGCGATTTGGGCATGCGGCACCGCGCCGCGCTGGGCATGAGCGAAAACGCTGACGCTGTCTGCGTTGTCGTCAGTGAGGAAACGGGTTCTATTTCCGTCGCCCAGGGCGGTATTATTAAGCGGCACCTGGCGCCCGATATGCTGGAAAAGATACTGCAGAACGAGCTGATGGTTGACGAGACAGGCAACAATACCAAGGGCATTAAGCGCCTGACCCGCCGCTGGAGGAAATCGCAATGAAGAAGGAAGCAAACGCCAAGAAAAAGAACGGGTTCAAGGTTTTTACCGCTATTCTGAGCCTGTTAATTGCTGTTGTCATGTGGTTTTTTGTCATGACGGTGCAGGATCCCGACACACAGCGCACGTTTTACAGTCTGCCGGTGACCTACGTCGGCGCCGAGGGCTTTGGGCCCGACAAGTCGTTTGTTATTCGCGCCGGTTCGGTGCCGCTGGCCGACGTGGTCGTGCGCGGCAGCATGAACGACTTGGCCAAGCTGGATGAAATGCGCGACCAGATTAAGGTAACCTGCGCCATCGGCAACGTGACTGAGGGCGGCGCCTATGTGCGCGACGTCAATGTCGTGCTGCCGGCGACGTTGGATAAGGACGTTTTTGTCGTGCGCAAGACGCCCGGCACCGTGACACTGAACATGGAAAAAGTGGAGTCGGAACACGTTCCGATTGTCGTCAAGCTTGATGTAATCAAGGACGCCGACTTCGACCTGGGCATACCGGTCTGCGATCCCGAGACGCTGACGGTGATGGGGCCGGCCAGCCTGCTCAAAACGATAAAGGAAGCGCGCGTGACGGTGGAGAAGGACAACGCCGACACCACCTTTACCTCGGCAGAAAAGTTTGTGTTGGTTGACCACAACGACAAAGAGATTGTCAGCAAGGATTTGCTGTGCGAGACGACCACCGTTCAGGTGCAGGTGCCGGTGTATAAGACCAAGAGTGTGCCGCTTAAGCTGAATTTGGTGGAGGGCGCCGGGCTGAAGACCAACAACGTCGAGGTGAAAATTGAGCCGGAGAGCCTACGCGTCAAGGGCGACCCGGTCAAGCTCGACGAGCTCAACGTCATTGTGCTTGACCCGGCCTTCGATTTGGCGGAGATGGCCGGCAATACCATGACCATTACACGCGACGTCACGGTGGCCAACGGGCTGACCAATATGTCCGAGGTGACGCAGGCCGAGATCACCATGACGCTCAAGGGCGTTACGTCGCGCGCCGTCGGCACGACCAACATTGAGATTGTCAATGTGCCTAAGGAGTACACCGTTGAGCCGGTGGGCAAGTCGCTGGAGGTCAAGCTGCGCGGCCCGACCGACAGCGTCAACCAAATTAAACCTGAGGACATTCAAGTCACGGTCGACATGAGCAAGCAGGACGATCGTTTGGCAGTGGGTCTGTTTAACGCCAAGGTAACCGTTACGATCAAGGGTTACAACAGCGTGGCGCTGTTGGAGCCGGACAAATACAAGCTGTCGGTGGACATCAAGACCGCCGAAGCGACAACCGGCTAGCCGTGCAGGTAACGGCGACTGTCACGGCCGTGCACGACAATGGCACGGCGACCGTGTCTGTGGCGCGGCGGTCGGCCTGTGGGCACGACTGCGCCGAGTGCGGCGGCTGCAACCGTGTGGTGCAGCAGTTGAGCACGCGGGCGGAAAACCGCTGCGGTGCCGCTGTCGGCGACACTGTGGTGCTGCACCGGCCATCTCCGGCGGTGCTTAAATTGGCGGCTTTGCTTTATCTGATGCCGCTGCTGCTGTTCTTTATCGGCATTTGCTTTACCGTGTGGCTGGGTGCGGCCGCTTTTGTCTGTTCGATGGCGCTGGTTGTCGTCTACGGGCGGCGCGTGCTGCCCCGTCAAAACTGCGACGCGTGGTTGTCGCGAAACTGAGAGGCGATTTATGTTCGGGTATGTCCGTCCACTGCGAGACGAGCTGAAGGTTCGCGATTGGGAAAACTACCGCGCCTGTTACTGCGGCCTGTGTTACACGCTGCGGAAGCGCTATGGCTACTGGGCCTGTATGCTGGTGCGCTACGACGCGACGGTGCTGGCCTGTGCGCTGTGGCAGGGTGAGGTCGGGCCGACGGTCAAGCGGCATTGCCCGGGCAATCCGTTGAAGCGCAAGTGTACCTGCGCGCGCAGTGACGCACTTGACCGCTGCGCCGACGCCTCGGTGCTGTTGATGGTCGCTAAGCTGCAGGACGAGGTGGTCGACGGCCGGCGCTGGAAAAAATGGCTGGCGTGGCTTATGCTTAAACTGCTGTGGCGGGCACGTCGCAAAGCGCGACGGGCGCTGCCCGCGGTGGCCGAGCGGCTGGACGAGATGAACCATCGGCTGCACGCGCTGGAGGCCGAGCAGAGCCGGTCACTGGACGCGACGGCCGACACCTTTGCCGCTGTGATGGCGGCGGTGCCGCCGGAGAATCAGCCGCAAAGCCGCGCATGGAAACAGCTGTGCTATCATATTGGGCGCTGGATTTACCTGATGGACGCCTGTGACGATTTAGACAAAGACCGCCGTGAAGGCAACTACAATGCCGTGGCCAGCCGGTTTGAGCTGACCGACGGGCAGATGCCCGACGAGGTCAAGACGCAGATGGCCGAGACGGCGGGCGCGTCGATGGCGGCCTCGGCAGCGGCACACGCGCTGCTTGCTGACAACGGGTTTTCGCCGGTGCTGCTCAACGTGCTATATTTGGGGCTGCCGGCCATGCAACAGAAGGTGCTGTTTTGCCCGCATCCGGGCGAGTGTCATGAGAAGGAGAAAATGTGATGAGAAACCCCTATGAGGTGCTGGGCGTCTCGCCGAGTGCCAGCGACGCCGACATTCAGAAGGCTTACCGCGAGCTGGTCAAGAAGTATCACCCCGACAACTATGCCAACAATCCGTTGAACGATTTGGCCGATGAAAAAATGCGCGAAATTAACGAGGCGTATGACTCCATTATGATGGGGCGCGGATCGGGCAAAGCGCAGAGTGACGCCGGTTCGGGCGGGTATCAAACCGCGCAGGGCTCACCCAAGTACGCTGCCATTCGCAGCGCACTGGCCAGCGGCCAGATTGAAGCGGCCGAGCGCATGCTCAACGATTGCGCGACGCGTGACGCCGAGTGGTATTTCTTAATGGGCAGCGTTTGCCAGCTCAAGGGCTGGTACGACGACGCCTGTCGTAATTTCGACGCGGCGGCTTCAATGGAGCCGTCGAATATGGAGTATCGGCAGTCCAGCCAGCGCGTGCGCAATGCCGGTCGAAATTACCGTTCGCAGGGTGGGCCGGGTATGCAGCGGGGTGCCGGCGGCATGAGTAGCTGCGACTGCTGTACCTCATTGATTTGCGCCGACTGTCTGTGTGAATGCTGCGGTGGCGACCTGATTTCCTGCTGCTGAGATGCCGGTTCGCAAGGTGGCCTTCGGCGGCCTGTTGGCGGCGGCGGCCTTTGTGTTGTTGATGATTGGCGCGGTCAGTCCCACGGCCAAGCTGGCCATTGCCGCGGTGGCCGGTGTGCTGTTTATGCCGGTGGTCATGCACAGCGGGCGCGGCGCGGCGTTGCTGGCCTTTGCCGCGACGGCGCTGCTGGCGTTGCTGCTGTTGCCTAACAAAAGCTGCGGGCTGTATTTTGCCGCGCTGCTGGGTTGGTATCCCATTGCCAAGAACCTGTTTGAGTCAAGCAAGAACAGAGTGGTGGAGTGGACTGCCAAGCTGCTGGCGGCCAATGCCGCGCTGGCGGTGGCGGTGCTGTTTTTTCAGGCGCTGGCGCTGCCGGAGGGATTTCTTGACCGTGTGACGGGCTGGCTGATTGTCGTGGCGGTGTTGGCGTACAATGCCGTATTTGTTGTGTATGATTTTGGGCTTAATCGGCTGGCCGGTTTGCTGGCTGGTTTGCTGCCCAAAGGCAGATAGGAGAAGGCTATGATATTGAGCATGACCGGCTACGGTCGCGCCGAGGGCGAGTACGAAAAGCACCGCATTACCGTTGAGCTGCGCGCGGTCAATGGCCGCTACCTCGACTGCAATATCCGCACGGGGCGGTTGTACGGCTTTTTGGAGGATGCGATCAAGACGCGCATCACCGCCGCCGTGGCGCGGGGTAAGATGGACTGCTATGTCACGGTTGACAGCGGCAACGCCAATGCCAGCGAAATCAGCGTTAACGAGGCGGCGGTCGAGCAGTATTTGGCCGTGGCGGCCGAGCTGGCCGAGCGCTACGGCGTGGCCAACGATGTCAGCGTGTCGCGGCTCTTTTCGCTGCCCGACATTCTGCAGGCCAAGGCCAGTGAGATTGACAGCGAGGCGTTGCAGGCGGTTGTTGTTGGCGTGGCCGACGAGGCACTGGCGCAGTTTAACGCCATGCGACAGCGCGAGGGCGGTGCGCTGTCGGCCGATATTCTGGCGCGCTGCCAGTTGATTCGGACGCTGACTGACGAGATGGTGCGCTTGAGTCCGCAAACGGTGCAGGCCTACCGCGCCAAAATTGAGGAGCGGATGCGCGAGGTGCTGGGCGACGGGCAGTTTGACCCGCAGCGCGTGCTGGCCGAGGCGGCGCTTTTTGCCGACCGCGTGGCCATTGACGAGGAGATTGTGCGGCTGTCAAGCCATCTGTCGCAGCTGGAGTCCATGCTCAGGCAGGGTGGCGCGGTCGGGCGCAAGCTCGACTTCTTGATTCAAGAGTTTAACCGCGAGGCCAATACCGTCGGCTCGAAGTGCAACGACACGACCATGGCGACGATGGTCGTTGACCTTAAGGCTGAGATTGAGAAAATACGCGAGCAGGTTCAGAATATCGAGTAGCGTGGAGGTGCGGGCATGAAACTCATTAACATCGGGTTTGGCAACATGGTCAACGCCAGCCATTTGATTGCCATTGTCAGTCCCGAATCGGCGCCGATTAAGCGCAGCATTCAAGAGGCGCGCGAAAAGGGCGTGCTGATTGACGCCACCTACGGGCGGCGCACGCGCGCGGTCATTATGATGGACAGTGACCATGTCATTTTGTCGGCCATTCAGCCCGAGACGGTGGCCAATCGGCTCGGCGGTCGCGATGACGACGATGATGAGGATTTGTCCGATGATTGAGACGGGACAAAAGGGTTGCCTGATTGTGGTGAGCGGCCCATCGGGCAGCGGAAAGAGCACGATTATACAGCGCATGATGGAGTGCTACGGCGATTATCTGCCGCCGCTCTACTTCTCGGTTTCGGCCACGACGCGCGCGCCGCGCGCCGGCGAGCTCGACGGTGTGGCCTACCATTTTTTAAGCGGCGTGGCCTTTGGCGCGCTGCGTGACAGCGGTGGGCTGCTGGAATGGGCCGAGTATGCCGGCAATTGCTACGGCACGCCGCGTGAGCCGATTGAACGGGCGCTGGCGGAGGGTAAAGTGGCAGTGCTTGACATTGAGGGGCGAGGCGCCGAGCAGGTGCAGGCGTCGTTTCCCGAGGCGGTGTTGGTTTGCATTCTGCCGCAGTCGTTATCGGAACTGCGCTTGCGGTTGCAGCAGCGCGGCACCGACTCGGAGGAGACCATCGAACGCCGCATGAAAACGGTGGGCGAGCAGCTGGAGTATCTGCATCTCTACCAGCATCTTGTGTTTAATCAGCCGGGGCAGGCCGACCGCGCCGCCTTTGAGCTGGCCGCCATTGTGGCGACGCAGTTTACCGGCTGTCAGCAACGAAAAACAATGATTGAGGAATAACAGGAGGAGACAAAACTATGCTAGAACCGTCTATTGCCCAAATGATGAAGTGGGTCAACAACCGCTATCTGCTTGTCAATGTCGCGGCTCAGCGCACGCGCGAGATTGCCGAGGACGCCAAAATCGACAATTTCCCGCTGGAAGATAAGCCGCTGTCGCTGGCCATCATGGAGATTGCCGAGGGTCGTATTCAAGCGTCGGTCGACGTATAGTTCATGGCGCGTTTCGCCAAGCTGGCCGTTGATATTCCGCGCCAGCACCTTGACGTTGTTTACGACTATGCCGTGCCCGAGGCGCTGGAGGCGACTTGCAAGCCCGGATGCCGCGTGCTGGTGCCGTATGGCAAGGGCAACCGGCGCGTCGAGGGCTTTGTGCTGTCGTTGTGTGAGCAGTCGACGGTGGAGGGTGTCAAGCCGATAGAATCGGTGGTCGACGCTGAGCCGCTGCTGACCAAAGCTGATGTGCAGCTGGCACTGTGGGTGCGCGAGCGTTTTTTCTGCACCTGCTATGCCGCGCTCAAGGCCATGCTGCCGTCGGGGTTGTGGCTTAAGGGGCAGGAGTACGCTGTCGCGCAGCCCTTTGACGAGCAGCACGCGGCGCTGCTGAGCGACGAGGCCGTAGCGCTGTGGCAGTGGCTTTGCAAACAGAAAACGGCCGTTTTGCGTGCCAAATGGAATAAAAAAGAACCGGCAGGCACGGCGCGTCAAGCGCTGGAGCAGGCCGGTATTGTGGCCTTTGAGGCTCGGCATGCGCCGCGTATCGGCGACAAGCAGGAGCTGCTGGTGTCGCTGGCCGAGGGCTACGAGCCGGACGGCGATGTGCGAAAACAAAAGACAGCGCCGTTGCAAACGGCGCTATTGCAATTCTTAGTCGACAACGGCCCGACTGTGACATGGTCGGAGCTGCGCTACTACACCGGCGCAACGCCGCCGGCGTTGCGCGCACTGGAAAAAAGCGGCGCAGTGACGCTGGTCACGCGGCAGGCCTACCGCCGGCCTGATGTGACGGCGGCCGATCGGCGCATTGAGACGCTGACGCCGGCACAGCAGGTCGCCTTTGACGCACTGGCCGAGGCGCTGCATAGGCCGGACACGGCGGGCGCTTTGCTACACGGCGTGACCGGCAGCGGCAAGACGGCGGTCTATATCAAGCTGATTGAGCGTGTGCTGGCCGAGGGCGGCGGCGCGCTGGTGCTGGTACCTGAGATTGCGCTGACGCCGCAGCTGATGGCGCAGTTTATGGCACAGTTTGGCAAGCGTGTGGCGGTGCTGCACAGCGCGCTGTCGCTGGCACAGCGCTACGACGAGTGGAAGCTCATTCGCAGCGGGCAGGCCGACGTGGTGGTTGGTACGCGGTCGGCGGTTTTTGCGCCGGTGCGTAATTTGTCACTGGTGATTGTCGACGAGGAGCACGAGAATAGCTTTAAGAGTGAAAACGCGCCGCGCTACCACGCACGCGACGTGGCCAAGTACCGCTGTCGACAGCATAACGCGCTGCTGGTGCTGGGCAGTGCCACGCCCAGCGTAGAGACGATGTACGCGGCGCGACAGGGCGATATCGCGCTGGTGACGCTGCCGGGTCGATTTAACGAGTCGGCGCTGCCGCCGGTTGTCATCGCCGATGTGCGCGAGGACTTGGAGCAAGGGCACAGCGGCGCCATCGGGCTGCTGCTGCGGCAGGAGCTGGAGCAAAATCTGGAGCGCGGTGAGCAGGCGATTTTGTTTGTCAACCGGCGCGGACGCGACCGTATGCAATGCTGCGTGTCGTGCGGCTACATTCCCGAGTGTCAGGCGTGCAGCAGTCAGCTGGTCTACCACGCCGCCAACCGGCGGTTGATGTGCCACTACTGCCAGCGCTCGTTGCCGGTACCGCCGGTTTGCCCACACTGCGGCGGCGTGTTAAAGCCGTACGGGTTTGGCACACAGAAGGTGGCCGAGGAGTTGCAGGCGTTGTTTCCCGATGTGCCACTGTTGCGTATGGACTCGGATACCACGGCGGGCAAGGGCGCGCACGAGGCGCTGCTCAACAGGTTTCGCGACGAGAAGGTGCCTTTTTTGGTCGGCACGCAGATGGTGGCCAAGGGTCTTGATTTTGAAAACGTGACGCTGGTCGGCGTGTTGGCGGCCGACAGTGCGCTGAATGCCAACGACTACCGCGCCCACGAGCGCGCCTTTGCACTGATGACACAGGTGATTGGCCGCGCCGGACGCGCCGCCAAGCCGGGTCGGGCGGTGATACAGACATTTCAGCCGCACAACGCTGTGCTGGCGGCTTCGGCGGCGCAGGACTACGACGCCTTTTACGCCGCCGAGATTGCGCTGCGGCGTGCACGGCGGTTGCCGCCCTTCAGCCAGCTGCTGGCGCTGACACTGTCGGGGCTGTTGCAGGACGAAGTTGCTGCGGCGGCCGATGAGCTGAAAGTGCAGCTGGCGGCGCTGGGTGACGGCGTTCAGGTGCTCGGGCCGACGCCGGCGGCGTTGTTTCGGCTCAACTACCGCTATCGCTATCAGATTTTGCTGTGTGGGCAGTTTGACCGCGCGCAGCGCAGCTGCTTGACGGCATTGCTGGCCGATTTGGCACGCAAGCGCCGCACGGTCAGCGCCTACGCCGATTTTGAACCCAATCAGACTTAATTATTGGAGGTTGCTATGGCCATTCGTGAGATTGTAAAACAGGGTGACGACGTGCTGGGCAAGGTGTCGAGAAAAGTGGAGTCGTTTGACCAACGGCTGCACACGCTGCTCGACGACATGGCGGAAACGCTGGCCGAGGCACAGGGCGCCGGACTGGCGGCCGTGCAGGTGGGCGTGCTGCGTCGCGCTGTGTTGGTTGATACAGAGGAAACGGGGCTGTTGGAGCTGATTAACCCTGTGATTGTGGAAACGGAAGGCGAGCAGGATGGTCCGGAGGGCTGCCTGTCGGTGCCGGGTCAGTACGGCTTGGTACTGCGCCCGATGGTTGTGACCGTTGAGGCGCAGGATCGCAACGGCAAGACCTTTCGCGTCACCGGCGAGGGACTGGCCGCGCGCGCCTTTTGCCACGAGCTGGAGCATTTAGAGGGAAAGCTGTTTTTGGATAAGGTGTCGCGCTTTTTGACCGACGAGGAGCTGCAGGCGTGAGGGTTGTCTTTATGGGCACACCCGCCTTTGCCGTGGCGTCGCTGGACGCGCTGGTGCAGGCGGGGCACGAGGTTGCGGCCGTCTATTGTCAGCCCGACAAGCCGGTGGGGCGTGGCATGAAGCTGGCGTACCCGCCTGTCAAGGAATACGCCTTGCTGCACGGGCTACCGGTCTATCAGCCGGTGAAATTGCGCGACGGCGTTGTGGCGGAGCAATTGAAAACCATTGCGCCGCAGTCGATTTGCGTTGTTGCTTACGGGCGGATACTGCCGCCTGATATTTTGACCATTCCGCCGCTGGGCTGCATCAATGTGCATGGCTCATTGCTGCCCAAGTTTCGCGGCGCCGCGCCGATTCAGTGGGCAGTGCTCAATGGCGAGGTCGAGAGCGGCGTGACAACGATGTATATGGCCGAGGGGCTGGACACCGGCGACATGATTTTGAAGCGCAGTGTGGCGGTGGCGCCGGATATGACCGCCGGCCAGCTGCACGACGCGCTGATGGGTGTGGGCGGTGCGTTGTTGGTAGAGACGCTGGCGCTGCTGGAGCAGGGTACGGCGCCGCGCGAGGTGCAGGATGAGCAACAGGCGACCTACGCACCGATGCTGGATAAGTCGCTGTGCGCCATTGATTGGCAATGGACGGCCGAGCAGGTTGTCAACCGTGTGCGTGGGCTTGACCCGTGGCCGTTGGCGACAATGGTGTTGAAGGATACGGTATTAAAGGTGACCGGTGCGCGCGTCGGCGGCAATTCAAGCGGCACACCGGGCAGCGTGCACTTCGAGGGGTCGACGCTGCAGGTTGTGGCCGGTGATGGCCGCTGCGTGGTGATTGAGCGCGTACAGGCG
>JAVBPM010000020.1:0-5543 GCA_031549605.1 Oscillospiraceae bacterium
AGGGCTACGCCGTGGCGTTGCAGTCGTTTTTGATTAACCGCCGTCTGGCCGAGGGGTTGGTGCCCTATGGGCAGGTGTTTGTCGACAACGTCGCGTCGCTTGGCTTGCAGGAGAAGCTGGGCATGACCCGCGCGGCGGGCGAGGTTGTGTGGGTGTATTGACGCCGATCAATGTGAATGGAGCTGACATCATGGCCAAGGATACGGTTACCTATGAGGACTTTCTCAACGATGTGCCCCTGCCCTATCGTGCGTTTGTGGAGCAGGTCAACAGCTCGTTGCTGGACGCCGGGTATAAATCTACGTTTGAAAACAAGGCCAGCGGCTATCTCGCGTCGTACAAGCATGGCAAGAATAGGCTGGCTATCCTCAATTTTGTCTTTCGCAAGAAGGGCATGATGGCGCGCGTGTATGCCAACCACTGCGACGAGTACGCCGACTATGTGGCGACGCTGCCGCCCGCGCTGGAGCGCGTTGTCGCCAAGGCGTCCGACTGCAAGCGGCTGCTCAATCCGAGCGATTGCAGTCCCACCTGCTCGATGGGCTATCGCTTTTCGGTAGGCGACAACGAGTACCGGAAGTGCCGCTACAACTGCTTTTTCTTTTTGGTGGATGACGAGAGTGTGCCGGTGATTGCCGGACTGGTGGAACGAGAGCGCGTGGCGCGCGGGTAAATAAAGCTACAAGCGGCAAGGGGTGTTCCCTTGCCGCTTCAGACTGTCAAAACAGCGCGCACCGTAAAACCATCGTCAGAAACGAGAGAACGCTGCGTTTTGATACTCGGCTAATGTTTTGTGGCGCATCGACAAGGTCGTTGCGCCACAATGGTTTTACTTGCTGCAGAAACACTGTCCTAGCGTACCGTCGTACGCCGACGGACGGTGTTTCTTTGCTTGCGCACTGCGTTGTCAGCCTGTCAGCATTTGCCTATTGTCGTTGCTGTTTGGCCGGTGCCTACGACGTTTGTGGTGATGGCACGCCATGTGCCGCAGCCGACTACGCCGTCTTCGGACAGGTTGTGCTGCGCCTGAAAATCCTTGACGGCCGCTTGCAGTCCGGCGCCAAATACGCCGTCGAGTCCGCCGCCCGGGAAGCCGAGCGTGGCCAGCGCGTCTTGCAGAATGAATACATAGACGCCCTTGCTGCCGCGCCGCAGCAACGGGTAGCCGCCGCTGGCGCAGGCGGGTGTGCCGAACCGGCGGTCGGCGTGCACCCACGTCGGGGTCATGCTGAGCGGCTCGACGTAGCCCCACATGCCCGATTGCGTTGCGATGCGGTGGATGCGGTCGCGCTGGGCTTGCGTCATGGTTTGCCCGACGTCAAAGGCTACTCCGGCGTAGTGCTGCGACTGGCCGCTGTGGCCGCCCTCCCAAATGCGCTTGAACACTGCGCCGATGTAGATGGGTGCACCGTAGCTCTGGCGCAGGTTGTTCCACGCGTCCATGGCCGCCTTGGTCGTCCACAGGATGGACGAGCAGCTGCGGGCGCGGAACTCGCGCACGGTCATGGTGCGCCCGATGTTGTAGGGCATGGGCTCGTCTAGCCCTCGGTTGTACTTTTCAACAGCGCCGCTGCTGCTGTTGTACACATAAATGGTCGCCATACTGTCACTCCTTCACGCTCATGCTATGTGCCCAGCGCGGCAGGTGTTCATAGGCAACCGGCAGCGTTTTGTTGTTTTTTGTGATGAGAATGAGCGCTGTAGGCGTCAGATAGTAGCGCTTGGGGCTGAGTGCCGTTTTTAGGCTGCGCTTGACGGCGCTGCGGTTGGCGTCTGTGGGCTTGAGACTGTCCAGCGCGGCGTTGACCAGCGTGCGCTTGACGGGCGTATGCCACTTGAACAGCGTCTTGAGCGGCAGCTGACGGCCGGTTTTCAGGTGCCAGGTGTCGCCGTTGCGCGTCTCGGTGTGGTAGGCGTTGTTGCTGTAGTGCAGGTCGGTAAAGCTGCTGGCGAGCTGGTCGTCGTGGTAGGTGGCCGTGGCGCTGGCGCGCAGTGTGTGCGGCGTTGGGCCGTCGTCGGCGTAGCGCGCCGCCTGTTTTGCCAGCTTGGCAAGGTCGGCGCGCTGCTTACGGTAGTAGGCGTCGATGCGCTTGTCGGCGCGGCTTTTACCGGCCGCGTGTGGCAGCAGTACGCTGACGGCGACGGCGTCGTCGGGCGCTTTTTTTCGTTTGGCACAGTAGGTCTGCGGCGCGTCGGGTATGGCCAGCCGCGCGGTTGTGCGTTGTCTGGGCATAGGTACACCCCCTGCCCTATGCTATGCTTTACTTTTGACCGCCGTGAGGCTATACTGACGTGGGTGATGAGATGGATTTGTATACGCTGTTGGCCGACCGCTATGACGGGCTGATGGACCACTTTGACTATGGCGGTTGGGCTGACTTTTTTGCCGCGCTGACGGAGGGCTGTGCGGTTAAAACAGTGCTTGACTTGGGCTGCGGCACCGGCAGGCTGACGGCGCTGCTGGCGTGTCGCGGCTATGAGACGATTGGCGTTGACGCCAGCGCCGACATGCTGGCGGTGGCGTATGGGCGCGAGCTGCCCGACGACGCCGTGCGGCCGCTATGGCTGATGCAGGACATGACGGCGCTGGATTTGTACGGCACGGTCGACGCGACGGTGTGCAGTCTCGACGGGCTGAACCACCTGCCTGATTTGGCCGCGCTCAAGCGCGCACTGGCGCGCGTGCTGCTGTTTTTAGAGCCGGGCGGCGTCTTTGTCTTTGACATGCTGACGCCCGACCACTTTGCCGCTGTCGACGGGCAGATGTTTCGCTCGGTTGACGACGACGGCGAGGTGACGTGGCGCTGCCGCTGCGAGGACGGGCGTTGCGTGTACGACTTTGACGTCGACGGCACCGGCTGCCGCTCGGTCGAGCTGATTGTGCCGGTGGATGCGATGGTGGCGCTGCTGGGTGAGGTCGGGTTTGTCGACGTTGAGGTCTTTGGCGACCGGGCGCTGCGCCCGCCGGTGGCGGGTGAAGCGCGCGTGTTTGTCAAAGCCACAAAATGATAGGAGGTGCTGTGATGGCTAAAGAATTATTTGTCATGTTTATTGAACGCGGCGCGACCTACAACCGCATGACCAAAGCGGTTGTCACGCGACATGTTGACAACATCAGGCGACTGGATGAGAACGGGCAGCTGGAGCTGTGCGGGCTGTTTAAAGGCTATCCCGGCGTGGCCGGCATGCTGATTTTGCGCGCCGACAGCCTCAAGGAGGCCGACGCGCTGTGCAAGCAGGAGCCGCTTGTGGTGGAAGGCTTTGCCACCTATCGGCTCTACGCCTTCAAGGCGGCCAACAGCGACAACAATTATTTGCTGTAGCAAAAGACGACTGTCGAAATCAACAGTCGTCTTTTTGATGGAGGCGCCACCCAGATTTGAACTGGGGAATCGAGGTTTTGCAGACCTCTGCCTTACCACTTGGCTATGGCGCCATGGTTTATGGTATGCGCCAGCGCGCTGACCTGTTCAATTATAGGGAAGCGGCGGCCGTTTGTCAAGGGGTTTTTTGCGCTAGAGCCGTTATCCGTGAACACCGGGCAGAAAACGCCTTTTCTGCCCGGTGCAGTGCGTTGCGCGCGCTAGTCTGTGGCTATCCACAGTGCAGGACGGACGCCGCCTGTGCATTTGCCGTCGCTGATGTTACCTTTGAGCACGTTGTTGCCCTGTATGCCGATGCCGCCGTCGGTGCCCCAAATGTAGGCCGCTTTGACGCCGACGCGGCCGGGTGACCGCAGCCACCACCACCAGCAGCCCTCTTTGCCCTGCAGTCGAGCCAGGCGTTTGTGGTTGTTTTCGTCCTTGCGCTCGAACCAGTAGCGCTGGTTTTTCTTCGGATGATACAGTTTGTCGCTGCTGTCGCCAAACAGCCTGCACACCTGGTCGAGACTGAGTAAAAACACACGATCGTTGGTGTCTTGGCCACCCGGGGTGCCGTACCAAGGGTTGTCGGGGTTGTGGTTAAGCACGGGTACGACTCTGGCCTGATCGTCACGGCTAAAACCGGCGAAAAATGCGCCGTTCAGGTAGGCTCTCAACGAGCTGTCAGCCCATGTGACGGCAGCGTATTTGTCGTGGTAGGCGCGCTGCTGGAGGATGCACTCGGTGATTAGCAGCGCCCTGTTGTCTTGGGTGTCAAGCACGCGCCATGTGGTGTCTGCCCAACGTATGGTTTCGCCGATTTTCATGTGGTATCTCCTTATTGTTGTGCCATCGACTGGTTGACGGGTGCCGTCTTGCAAAGGTTTTTCAGTCAGTCAGTGTCCACGTGTGGCGATGATAGCTAAGGACTATTGAGTTGTTGCGCGCGCGGCAGCGGTCGAGCCGGGTGTGGAGGGAGTCCATATTGGTCTGCTGTCCGACGATGTAAAGGCAGAGACTGTTTGCCGTCTGCTGCTCATAGTCAAAAACAACGCCCTGTTGGCACAGTGCGTATAGCTCGTCAAGGATGGGCTGCGGCAGCGGCGCAATGGCGCGCTTTCGGCCTTTTAGTTGTGTGAGCAACTTATGTGCCAGCACGGTTTTGTAGGTGTTGAGGTCGTCGGTGTACACCTTGGTGAACCACTCGTCGTCGTGCGCCCAGTATGCGAAACGGTTGTGCAGGCTCTCAAAGGTGAAGCCGTTGAGAGCCTGCGCGCGGTGCGCCAAATAGAGCAGCTCGGCCAGCTGCGTTTCAGTGACGTGGTTGAGGTCGCGCGGGTCGGTCATGTCAACGCAGCAAAAGTCACCGAAGCTGTAGATGTCGGAGTGGGCAAAATCGGCCACCTGGTCGTGGGTGACATAGGCGAGCGACAGCTGTTTGTTGTATTCGCAGTTGACAGGATGGCCGGCGAGAATAAGCAGGTTGCGCGGCTTGTCGGTGATGCCGGTGTAAAACTCGGCAAAGGAAACACCGGAGCTGACAACGTGGCGCTGGTCAACGTCGATACAATGATAGCTGAAGAGGTTGTTTTTCACGGGCAAAACTCCTTGTCGCGAGCGGTTACTGTGCCATCAGTATACCAAAAGCCAGCTGCCTTTGGCAACCGGCTCTTTTACTTATTTCATCGACTTGTCGATGGCCTTGGCGACCTTTTGGTCGACTGTGGCTTGTATGAGGTCGGCGTAGGTTTGGCAGCCGTCCAGCAGTGCGTCGGCGAAGGCGGCAACGTCGCGGCCGGTCACCTCCAGCACGACCTTGCCGTCGGCGGCGCCCTGCTCGAACAGGTCGACGACGCCCGACAGCAGCGACATGCCCTCGGCTGTGTCGACCGGGCCGACTTTATAGAGGTATTTTTGCAGCTCGTGGTAGACGATTTGGTAGTCATTGGGCAGTGCTTTGACGCGGGCGACGTGGGCGCGCCACTCTTTTTTGCCCTCGATGATGTCTTTGATGCTCATGGTGATGCCTCCTAAAGCCCCAGTTTTTTGGCGACGGCGTTGTTGAGCTGCGCGCGCCATTTGTCGCGGAAGGATTGTGCGCTTTCGTCGCCGACCAGTGCGCGGCAGAAGCCTTGTATGTCGTCGCCGAGCGCTTCGTGTGCGCTTTGGCCGTCGGCGCTC
>JAVBPM010000084.1:0-10480 GCA_031549605.1 Oscillospiraceae bacterium
ATAGGACGGGATGGCGAGCAGTTTGTCGGTCAGTTGCTGTAGCTGGCTCTGACCGCGGTAGCTGTGAGTCGTGGTGTCGCCATTTTGGTAGGTGTAGGTCAGTGTCAGTTCCCAAATGGCACATTTGGTCATGGGGTTGACGCCGTCGTGCTTGCGCGCGGTGTCATCTATGGCGATGATGTCGTCGAAATAGGCGCTGTCGGCGACGGTGGCCGTGGTGAACCCGCCGTCCAAGAATTTGGAGCTGATATGGATGGTGGTCAACCCGTCTCGGCTGACGGAGGTGTAAAAAATGTTGTTTAATATTGAGGTGTAGTGGAGCACCACGATAAGAATGAGGAGCGCGAGGATGGCGAAAAACCAAAATCGGGGCTTTTTGAGTAGCTTTTTCATAAGCACCTCCCGTTAAAGTGGTTGCAGACATGGATTGATTATACTTGAAGCTGTGCATAATGGCAAGCTTGCGGTGGCATACGAAAATGCACAGGCCCCGCGCTTGCGCGCGGAGCCTGTGATGTGGTGCGAGTGAACCGGTAAGCCGAGTTCTGTCGT
The DNA here is from genome assembly GCA_031549605.1 of Oscillospiraceae bacterium. Taxonomy (GTDB): domain Bacteria; phylum Bacillota; class Clostridia; order Oscillospirales; family UBA929; genus WRAI01. The sequence goes on from JAVBPM010000084.1 coordinate 553, forward strand.
TGTGCAGTCATCTATCTCGACCGGCCGTTGCCGACCGGCTCTAGCCACCTGCGAGGGACTGGCCGGGCTCGCCGGTGCCAGTTGGCACCGCCCTCTTACGGTGTTGCTCCGGATAGAGTTTACAGGACCTCCCGGTCTCCCGGGCGGCCGGTGAGCTCTTACCTCGCCTTTCCACCCTTACCTATCAAGCAAGCCTGACAGGCGGTATATCTCTGTTGCCCTCTTCCTAAAGTCGCCTTCGGCGGACGTTATCCGCTATCCTTGCCCTGTGGAGCTCGGACTTTCCTCATAAACGGCCTTTCGGCCTGTTTACGCGACTGCATGGTTTACTCGCCCCTGTATTTTACCCGCTGGGTTTTGACTTGTCAATCGCACATTAAATGGAGTATACTATGGCCATGAAAGGCGGGTGAACGCCATCGAAGCGATGGAGATTTTTGGCCGTTTTGCCGGCAAACGCGTGGCGCTATTGGGGTTGGCGCGCAGCAATATGCCGCTGTTGGAGCCGCTGTTGGCGGTTGGTGCGACGGTGGTGCTGTGCGACGAGGACAAGAGCAAGCGCTTTGATGAAATGCAGGTGGCGGCTTGGCGTGCGCTGGGCTGCGAAGTGCATTTGGGCGACGGCTACTTAAACGGCTGGGACGCCGACGCTGTGTTTCGCACGCCGGGCATTCGGCCCGATGTCGGGCGGCTACCGGAGCTGGCCGCGCGCGGCACGCTGCTGACGTCGGAAATGGAACTTTTCTTTGACTGCTGCCCCTGCCCGATTTTGGGCGTGACGGGCAGCGACGGCAAGACGACGACCACGTCGCTGGTGGCGGCTATTTTGCAGCAGGCGGGCAAACGGGTGTGGCTGGGCGGCAATATCGGCACGCCGCTGTTGCCGCAGCTGGACAAAATGGCGCCCGATGATATCGCGGTGGTGGAGCTGTCGTCCTTTCAGCTGATGACGATGACAGAAAGCTGCACGGGTGCGGTGGTGACCAATCTGTCGCCCAATCATATGGACTGGCACCGCGATTACGACGAGTACTGCCGCGCCAAGGAGCTGATTTTTGTCCATCAGAACGCCGACGGACTGTTGGTGCTGAATGCCGACAATGCCGATTGCGTGGCGTTGCGCGGTCATGCGCCGGGTCGGGTTGTGACCTTTGGGCTGCGCAACGACGCCGATGTCACCGTGCGCGACGGGCAGGTGGTGGCGTTTGGGCAGACGGTGCTGCCGCGCGACGACTGGAAGCTGCCGGGCAACGCCTTTTTGGAGGATATGCTGGCGGCTGTGGCGCTGACGTGGGAGTGGGCGGACACGGCCAGCATTGTGCAGGCGGTGAGAGCCTTTCGCGGCGTGGAGCATCGGCTGGAATGGGTGGCGCGCAAAAACGGCGTAGACTATTACAACGACTCGATTGCCAGCGGCCCGACGCGCACGATGGCGGGTCTGCGCGCCTTTGACCAGCGCATTATTCTGATTGCCGGCGGCAAGGATAAGAAAGTGCCGTTTGACGAGCTGGCGGCCATGTTGCCGGCGCACGTCAAGCACTTGATATTGCTGGGTCACAGCGCCGCGCCGTTGATTGTGGCGGCGGCCGAAAAGGTCGACGGCTGCCCGCCTATGGTGCAGGTCGATACGATGGAGCGGGCGGTGGCGCTGGCGGCGCAGCTGGCGGTGCCGGGCGATGTGGTGGCACTGTCGCCGGCCGGCACGTCGTTTGATATGTTTGACGACTTCGCTCAACGTGGGCGTGTGTTCAAAAAATTGGTGAAGGAGCTGCCGTGAATGGAATTATTTAAGGTGCTGCAACGGCTGTGTGACACGCACGGGCCGGCCGGCTTTGAAGGGCCGGTGGCCGAGCTGGTGGCCGAGCTGGTGAAGCCGCTGGTTGACGAGGTGCGCGTTGACGCTATGGGTAATGTGCGGGCGGTCAAAAAAGCCAAGCTGCCCAACCCCGACGGGCGCAAGCTGCTGATTGACGCGCACATCGATGAGATTGGGTTAATCGTGACGTCCTACGTCGGAGATTTTTTGTGCTTTGACACGTTGGGGCGCATGGACGCGCGCATCCTGCCCGGTCAGCAGGTGACGTTGCTGACACAGCCGCCGATCCCCGGCTTTATCGCGGCACTGCCGCCGCATGTGGTGTCGGACGCCGAGCGCGAGCAGGCCATTCCGGCTGACAAGCTGTTTATTGATGTGGGCATGACGGGTGAGGCGTTGCGTGCGGCGGTGCCGCCGGGTACGCCCTGCGTCATTGATGTAACGATGGCCGAGCTGGGCAACGGGCTGGCGACCGGCAAGGCGCTGGACGACCGCGCCGGCGTACTGGCGCTGTTGTACGCGCTGGAACTGCTAAAGGACACCGAGTTGCCGTACGATATTGAGCTGCTGGGCAGCGTGCAGGAGGAGGTGGGCGGCCGCGGCGCCAAGACGGCGGCGTATGATGCCGACCCGACCTGGGCCGTTGTCGTCGACGTTACCTACGGACGGCAGGCGGGCGCACCTGCCAACAAGACCTTTGCGCTGGGCAGCGGTGTGGCGGTGGGTGTTGGGCCCAACATGCACCGTGGGCTGACCAAGCTGGCGCTGGATTTGGCCGAGGAGTACCACATTCCCTACCAGCGCGAGGTGATGGCCGGCAATACCTCGACCAACGGCTGGCCCATTCAGGTGTCGCGGTGCGGCGTGCCGACGGCGGTGCTGTCTATTCCGCTGACGTCGATGCACACGCCGGTTGAGGTGGTGCGACTGTCTGATATTGTCATGGTCAGCCGCTTGATTGGCTTGATGGCTGAAACATTGGCCGGGGAGGAATGGTTATGATTATCGAACGGGTGCAGGCGCTGTGCGAGTTGCCGGGCGTATCCAGTCATGAGGACGCTGTGCGCAAGCAGATAATCGAATGGGTGGAACCCTATGCCGACGACATAAAGGTCGACAGCATGGGCAATCTGTTGGTGTTTCGTAAGGGTCTGTCCTCGGACAAGACGGCGTTGTTTGCCGCGCATATGGACGAGGTCGGCCTGATTGTGACGCACATCACCGACGACGGCAAACTGCAGGTCGATGCCGTGGGCGGCATTGACGACCGGCTGCTGAGCGGCAAGCGGTTCTGGGTGGGCGAGCGCCGTGTGCTGGCGGTGGGTCAGCAGTGCCCGGTCCATCTAAGCGGCGGCGATAAAAAAGTGACCAAGGTGACCGATTTGGTGCTGGACATCGGCGTAAGCAGCGCCGACGAGGCGCGTGAGCTAGTGCAGCCGGGCGATGTCGTTGTGTTTGACGGCGAGCCGGTGCAGTACGGCGAGGGCTGGCTAAAGGCCAAGGCGCTGGACGACCGTGTTGGCTGCACGGTGCTGTCGCTGTTGGCGCTGCAGCAGCCGGCGGTGGACACCTGGCTGGTGTTTACCGTGCAGGAGGAGGTCGGCACACGTGGCGCGCTGACAGCGGCACACGCGATTCAGCCCGACTACGCCTTTGTCGTGGAAAACACAACGGCGGCCGATTTGGCCGAGGTGCCGGCGCACAAGGTGATTTGCCGGCCGGGACGCGGCGTAGTGCTGGCGTTTATGGATCGCGGCTCGATTTACACGCCGCCCTTAGTCCGGCATTTGCAGGCGCTGGCCGACCGCAATGATATTGCGCGGCAGACCAAGGAGTTGATTGCCGGCGGCACCGATGCGGCCGCCATTCAGCGCTCGTGCGGCGGCGTGCCGACCGCCGGTCTGGCGGTGGCGGCGCGCTCGATACACAGCGCGGTCAGCGCCGTTAAGACGGAGGACATCCGTCTGATGTACCGGCTGGCGCTGCTGGCTTACACGACCGAATACGACAACTGAGCGTTGCATATTGACCCCCGTTTGGCCATACATTGTAGTATGGAAAAACGGGGGTCGATTAAATATGGCTCGAAAACCGATTAAAACGCCGGTACGGCCGGCGAAGCACGGCAGTCCTTTTGTCAAGGCGTCAAGCGGTGACAAAGGCGGATGGCAGCTGTTTCAACTGCTGCTGTGTCTGCTTGTCTTTGTGGCGCTGGTTGTAGCCAAGGTGGCGTGGCCGGCGTCGGTCGATTCGGTCAAGGCTTTTATTGCCGACCATGTGACCGATGGGTTGGATGTGCGGTCGGCCTTTGCCTCATTGCGCGGCGCGCAGACGGCGTTGCCGTCGCCGACACCCACAATTGCGCCATCATCCACCCCTGCTGGCGAAGAAACGGGCGAAAACAAGTCGACAGACTCCACTGTGTGGGATGATATGCTTCCAACGGTGGAACCAAGCCCCACTGTGGCGCCAATGGCGAGCGGTGGCACGCGGCAGATCAGCGCGCTGGAGTTTAGCGGCGATGAAAAGGATTTACAGGATGACAGCTGGCCGCTGCCGTTTAATATGCCCAAGCCCGACGTTGTCGATTTCGGCGTTTATGAAATGACCTTTCCGCATAAGAACCCGCTGAAGCACATGGCGGTTACCTCGCCGTTTGGCTACCGCACGCATCCCGTGGACGGTGTGTATAAGTTCCACTACGGCATTGATTTGGGTGAGGACGAGGGCACGCCGATTTACGCCTTTTCTGACGGCGAGGTCTATGAGGTGGGCCGCAACGATATCTATGGCAAGTTTCTGCGCATCCGGCACGCCAATGGCTTTACCAGCTTCTACGGCCATTGCAGCAAGATTTTGGCCGAGGAGGGCGACACCGTCAAGTTGGGCGACAAGGTGGCGCTGGTGGGACAGACGGGCAATGTCACGGGACCGCATTTGCACTTTGAGGTGCGGCATAAGGGGCTTATCCTTGACCCGACTAAGTATCTGACCCTTGAGGGTCGGACGGTTTGACCTTTGGGCGCGTACGCCTGAATGCCGGCTTTGTGCTGCTGTGGGCGCTGCTGGTGTATTTTGACGACGGCGGCTGGGTGCTGTGCGTGGTGGTGGCTGCGGCGCTGCACGAGTTGGGGCACTGGGTGGCGCTGCGCTGCTATGGGCGGCGCGTGACGGCGGTTGTGTTTGCTGTCGACGGCGTGACGATGCGGATGTCGACGCTGCCGCCGGTGTCGTGGAGTGGTGAGTTGCTGATGGTGCTGGCGGGGCCGGTGGCCAACCTGCTGCTGGCGGGCGTGGCGATGCGTGCCGGGTGGTGGCAGTTGGGCGGCGTGTCGCTGGCGCTGGCGGTGGTCAACTTGCTGCCGGCGGCAACGCTGGATGGCGGTCGCGCACTGGGCATTGTGGCCGAGCGCTGGTGGGGTGAGCGCGCGGCGCGCGTGGTGCAACGGTGCGGAACGGTGCTGTGTCTGCTGGCGCTGCTAGGCGGTGGGGTGTACGTGGCGCGCGAGACCCATGGTCGCAATTTGACGCTGCTGTGCATGGCGGTGCCGGCAGTGCTGTTGATGGTGCGGCGCAATAGCGGTCACGCCTTGTAAGGGCGTGGCCGCTGTGGTATAATGGGGCACTTTTTTGAGTGAGAGGTGTCCCATGACCAAGAGTCAACAGCGCTTGCTGTCCAAGGTGCAGCGTCCGGCGCGCTACGTCGGCGGCGAGACAAATGTTATCATGAAGGACAAGACGGCCGCTGACTGCCGTGTTGCCTTTTGTTTTCCCGAGCCCTATGAAATCGGCATGTCCTATTTGGGGTTGCAAATTCTGTACGGGCTGCTGAATGAGCAGGAGGGCGTGTGGTGCGAGCGCGCCTTTGCGCCGTGGGTGGATATGGAGGCGGCGATGCGTGAAGCCGGCGAGCCACTGTGGGCGCTGGAGAGCGGCGATGGGCTGGCGGCGTTTGATGTCATCGCCTTTTCGCTGCAGTATGAGTTGAGTTATACCAACGTGTTGAATATGTTGGACTTGGGCGGCGTGCCGATTCGCCGCGAACAGCGCGGCACGCTCAAAAATCTTGTGATGGCCGGCGGCCCGTGCGCCTACAACCCCGAACCGATGGCCGATTTTGTCGACCTCTTTTACATCGGCGAGGGTGAGGCGGTGCTGCCGCAGCTGATGGCGTTGTATCGCGCGTGCAAGGCTAAGCAAGTCGACAAGGACGCGTTTTTGCGTCAGGCGGCGCAGCTGGACGGCATCTATGTGCCGTCGCTGTACGAGGTCAGCTATCGTGATGACGGTACGGTGGCGGCCATTACGCCGCGTGACGGTGTGCCGCGCGTGGTGACCAAGGTGGTTGTTGAGGATCTGGACGGCGCCTTTTACCCGACCCAGCCGTTGATGCCGTCGACCGAGGTGGTACACGACCGCGCCATGATTGAGTTGTTTCGCGGCTGCGCGCGCGGCTGCCGTTTTTGCGCCGCCGGACACACCAACCGGCCGGTTCGCTTTCGCAGCGCCGACAGGCTGATTGAGCAGGGCATTGCCTCGGTGGCCAGCACGGGCAGCGAGGAAATCAGTATGGTGTCGCTGTCGACCAGCGACTATCCCGAGCTGGACAAGCTGTGCGACGGGCTGCTGGACTATTGCAATCCGCGTCATGTGTCGTTGTCGCTGCCCAGTCTGCGCGCCGACAGCTTTTCGCTGCCGCTGATGCAGAAGGTGCAGGCAACGCGCAAAAGCGGGCTGACCTTTGCGCCCGAGGCAGGCACGGAGCGGCTGCGGCAGGTGATTAACAAGAACTTGACCGAGGACGATTTACTCAACGCCTGCGGCATTGCCTTTGGCGGCGGGTATACCAACGTCAAGCTGTACTATATGATGGGGTTGCCGACCGAGACCGACGAGGACATCAGCGCCATACACGGTATGGCGTGGCGCGTATTTGACACCTGGCGGCAGCACACGCCCAACAAGGCGCGCGCGCCGCGCATCGGCGTCAGCGTCTCCTGCTTTGTGCCCAAGCCGCACACACCCTTTCAGTGGGAGGCGCAGGAGACAGTCGAGTCGTTTGAGCGCAAGCAGGGTGTGTTGAAAACGGGCATGAAGAAGATGGTCAGCTATCACTGGCACGACGCCACCGTCTCTTTTTTGGAGGGCGTGCTGACGCGCGGTGACCGACGGCAGGGTGCCGCCATTGAAGCGGCGTGGCGGGCTGGTTGCCGGCTCGACTCGTGGAGCGAATTTTTTGACCTGGACAAGTGGCGCGCCGCCTTTGCGGCGGTGGGTTTGGACACTGCTTTTTACGCCAATCGCGTGCGGCCCAAGACCGAGGTGCTGCCGTGGTCGCATATCGACGTCGGTGTGTCGGTCGAGCATCTGTGGCGCGAGTGCGAGCAAGCCTACATCGGCGAGCAGTCGGTCGACTGCCTGAAAGGCTGCATGGGCTGCGGTGCCGACAGCTTGTGTGACGGAGGGCTGTGTCATGGCTAAGGTGAGGTTTATCTACGCCAAGCAGGGCGTTTCCAAGTATATCTCGCATCTTGACTTAATGCGCGTACTGCGCCGCAGTTTTGCGCGTGCCGACATCGCGCTGGAACACTCGCAGGGTTTTAATCCGCACCCCTATCTGTCGGTGGCACTGCCGCTGCCGGTGGGTGTTGAGAGCCGCTGCGAGGTGATGGATGTGCGCACGGTGGAGCAGCCGAGCGACGCCATGCTGCGCGCGCTGGACCGAGCGCTGTCGCCGGGTTTGACGGCGTTGTCGTATACCACCGAACTGCGACCGGTCAAGGATATTGCCTGGGCGCGCTATCGGCTGCTGCTGGATCACGACGGTGGCGGCGTTGACACGGGCGACTTTTTGACGCGTGGGCCGGTTGTCGTGCCGCGCAAGACCAAGTCGGGCGTTAAGGACATTGATTTGGTGCCCTATCTGCGGGAGGTGGTGTTTGACTGCGTCGATGGACGCTATGGCGTGACGGCGCTGTTGAGCGCCGGTGAGCCGCAGTTGAACCCGCTGTTGTTGGTCGCCGCGCTGAACCAGAGCTATCCGACGATGGGTTGGGCTGAGGCGGCGTGCGAGCGGCTTGAGCTGCGCGACAGTGCTTTGCAGCCTTGGCTGTAAGTGAATACACGTTTGGGTTCGTGCTTGTCAAGCACGAACCCAAACTTTTTTTAGAAAAGGCTTGACAGGCGCGGGTGGGGTTGGTATAGTGTAATTGTACTAATTAACTAATACAATGACACGGGAGGTGAGGGCGTGAAGCCGAGCTTTGACAATGCCAGTCCGATTTTTGAGCAGATTGCCGAGGCGATACGACGCGACATTGTCGCCGGGGTACGGGCACCGGGTAGCCGCGTGGAGCCGGTGCGCGAGCTGGCACTGGCTCTGGGCGTCAACCCCAATACGCTGCAGCGGGCGTTGCAGCAGCTGGAGAGCGAGGGGTTGCTGTACACCGAGCGGACAAGCGGGCGATTTGTTACCGGCGATGTCGACGCCATTGCGCGGCTGCGCGAACGGCAATGCCGCAAGCTGGCCGGTTCTTTTTTGGCGGCCATGGCCGACATGGGTTTCTCGCGCGGCGAGGTGCTACAGTTGATTGCAACAATGGATGAGGATGTGACACAAGCATGAGCACGATTTTACAAGTAGACACCGTGACCAAGCGTTACGGGTCGTTGACGGCGCTGGACGGCGTCAGCCTTTCGGTGGACGAGGGGCAGATTGTCGGGCTGCTGGGGCCCAACGGCAGCGGCAAAACGACGCTGATTAAGATTCTCAACGGGCTGTTGCACGGCTATGAGGGCAGCGTGACCGTTGACGGGCACGAGCCGGGAGCGCAGAGCAAGGCGCTTGTCGCCTATTTGCCCGACCGCGAGGTGCTGCCGGGCTGGATGACAGTGCAGCAGTCACTGGGGTACTATGCTGATTTCTTTGCCGATTTTGACATGCACAAGGCCGAAGAAATGCTGTTGACACTGCGTGTTGATCGCAGTAAGCGCGTGCGGCAGCTGTCGAAGGGCATGCGCGAGAAGCTGCAGCTGACGCTGACCATGGCGCGGAAGGCGCGACTGTATGTGCTAGATGAGCCGATTGCCGGCGTCGATCCGGCGGCGCGCGAGGTGATTTTGTCGACGATTTTGCAGAACTACGGCGAGAACAGCGCTATCTTGATGTCTACTCATATCATCAGTGACGTCGAGTCGATTTTTGACCGCGCTATTTTTCTCAAAGAGGGGCGTGTTGTCCTGCAGGGTGAGGCTGAGGCGCTGCGCGCGGAAAAAGGGCTGTCGCTGGACGGATTGTTTCGGGAGGTGTTCAGATGCTAAGAAAACTGATTAAGCATGAGGTGCTGTTCGGGTACAAGACGTTTCTGGCCTGCATGGCCATGATGGCTGTGTTTGGGATGCACATAGGTGACATGAGCGTACCAAATGGGATATTTGAGGAGCTCGTAGTCATGGTTCCCTATTTTGTTGGTGGCATTTTTCTCGTCACGATGATTCGAAGCTATTATTCGTCGCTTTTTTCATCGCAGGGGTATCTCACACTGACCCTGCCGGTGAAACTGTCCACGACAGTGTTTGTTAAAACGCTGGTGACAGTGGTTTGGTTTGTTGCCATCATGGGTGCAATGCTTTTGGCGGACGCAGTGGGTCCAAGTATGGCGGGAGAGAATATGGTTGCGCGTTATCCTGCAGACATTATGCAGCTTGCGTTAGGTGCTTTAAATGTTGTGCTGGGTGTCTATGTCGCTATTTCGGTGGCGCACTCCTTTGGTCAGCGCTGGTCGCGGTGGTGGACGACTGCGTGTACCATTGTGACACTGGCAGCAGCGGAGTTCGTGGGCTACAGAGTGCTGTACGCTTGCTTCGGTGAGCTGTACTCGTTTAAGTTTTTTTCCAGCGGCGATGTTCGGATTACCAATCATTACACGGCGTACAGTGTTGTGCACGGCGATCCGAATGCTGAGGTAACTACGCTGTGTGATGTCAACCTTCTCATTGTCTTTCTCGTTTTTTCCGTGGCGCTGTATTGTATCAACCAGTACCTCGTTACCAAGAAAATCAATTTGGATTGAGAAAATGCTTGCAATCGCTGGTGCGGTGTGGTAGTATGTA
>JAVBPM010000064.1:0-3517 GCA_031549605.1 Oscillospiraceae bacterium
CTTCCAGCACTGGGCCATGGATCAGGCTTACGGTGGCGACGGCTACAAAGGCCACAACAGCACCATTATCCGCTTTATCCGCAACCACCAGCGTGACAGCTGGGTGGCCAACTGGGAGGATTATTCCGGTTCGGCCATGAACCAGCTGCTGGGCGGCTACGACATGAAGGAATTTGAAGGTTGGCAGGGCCGCAACGACTACGACCTGTACATCACCAACATTTTCGCGCATGACTTGGTCACCAAGTATCTGCAGCACTACAATGTCATTGACTGGACGCAGGGCACGCCGACCACAATAAAAGGCTCGGCTTGGACGCCGGAGATGGAAGTCGTGCTGGCCAAGGGTGGCGATACCATCAAGGTTAAGCGTCTGTCCAACGACTACGTTAGCGAGCAAGCGTTGTATATGTCGCGTGAAATGACGCTCAACGACAAGCTGATTCTTAAGGGTCAGGTTGCGCCGGGCAAAGACCCCTACGGCGGCACAGAGACCTACCTCATTCCCTGGTTCTGGGATGTCGAGACCGGCGCGGCGGTGTCCGCGGCCGAAGAAAAGCTGTATCACTGGAACTCGCTGGGCGGCGAGACAACATGGGACCTGCCTGACACATGGGCCGGACTCAGCACCGTCAAGCTATATAAGCTGACCGACTTGGGCCGCGTCGACGAGACCACCATCACTGTCAACGCCGGCAAAATCACGCTGACCGGCATTGAAGCCGACACCCCCTATGTCCTGTACCGTGGCGCCAAGGCGGCCGAGTCTGTGGTTTGGAGCGAGGGCATGCACCTCGTCGACGTCGGCTTCAACAGCGGCAGCCTCAGCAACTGGACCAAGGTCGGTGCCGGTACGGCCGACATCGTCAGCAGCGATTTGAACAACCCCATGCTCAAGCTGGCCGGCGAGGTGTCCGTGACGCAAACGCTGACCGATCTCACGCCGGGTCAGAAATACGTTGTGTACGTCGGCATCGATAACCGTAGCACGTCCAAGGCTTGGATGGAAGTCAAGACCGGCAGCACGGTGCTGGGCGCCAACTACGCCACACTGTCGCTGGCGCGCAACTTTATCAAGAGTGACCCGCATAACACCAACAACGCGAGCGAAGCTGGTACCAGCTACTTCCAAAACATGTGGGTCTTCTTCACGGCCCCGGCGTCGGGTACCACAACGCTGACGCTGCGCCGCGAGGCGGGCACCGGCAACACCTATTTAGACAACATCCGTGTCGTCAAAACCACGGCCGAAAACATCGTGGAAGTTGACGAGCAGGGCAATGTCACCAAGTTTGAGCAGGACTTTGAAAACGTACCGCAGGGCACCTACCCGTTTGTCATCGGCAACCTGCAGAATGTTGAGGACACACGCATCCACTTGTCCGAGAAACATGCGCCCTACACGCAGGCAGGCTGGGATGTCAAGAAAATGGACGACGTGCTGAACGGCACCTGGTCGGTCAAAGTCAATGGCCTGACACAGAAGTCCAGAGTGGCCTACCAGACCATTCCGCAAAACTTCCGCTTTATGCCCGGCAAAACCTATCGCGTTACCTTTAACTACCAGATGGGCACAGCCGGTATCTACGACTTTGTCGTCGGTGAGGGCCGCGTTGAAAGCGGCGGCACCATGACACACAATGCGCTGCAGTATTCACTGGGCACCACCAAGTCGTACAGCAAGCTGGTGACCGGTGCCGAGAGCGGCAATACGTGGATCGGCATCTATTCGACGGCCACTGCCGCCGACACGCAGGGCGCGTCGGGCGCACCCGCTGACATGAACGGTACCAAGGACATTGTGCTGGACGATTTGGTCATCGAACTGGTCGACATTGACCTTAGCGCCCTGAATGCCCTGATTGCCGAAGCCGGCACCAAGATTCAAACCGACTACACTGCCGCAACGTGGGGACCCTTTAGCACGGCTCTCACGGCGGCGCGCGCAGCGGCAACCGCGGAGGAACTCACACAGGAGAATGTCGACGCGGCGGCTACCGCGCTTCAAAACGCGATGACGGCGCTGTCGCCCATCGTGACGACGGTGACCGGCACGGTCAAGGACAGCGGCGGCGCAGCCATTGCCGGTGCGCGCGTCCGCCTCGTAACCATTACGCCGGCGGCTGAAATTGAGACCACCACCGACGCCAGCGGCAACTTCACCTTTAACAACATCTTTGTCCGCAATTACATCTGCAAGGTGTCCAAGACCGGCTTTGATCCGGTGTTTGATGCTCCCATCGCCGTCACGGCGGGTCAGACCACCACTCGCGCGTATACCATGACCACCAAGCCGACGATGAGCTACACCAACAACTTTGACGACGGCGACGTTACCGGCATTGCCTCCTCCTGCGAAGCGGGCAGCACGGCGACCATCAGCGCAGTCACCAACGGCAGCGGCAAGGCGCTGCAACTGGTGTACTCGGGCAGTGGCCGCAAGTTTGTCTACGACACCGCTGCGCCGACCTTTGTCGACGGCTCGATTGAGTGCGACATCACCCCGTCCATGACCGGCAACCGCGCCGCGCTCGCCATGCGTGCGCAGGACATCAGCAACATTCTGATCGCCAGTGCCGGTGACTCAACGGGCGCCTATTTCTGGGAGTATTTTGGCGGCACCGACGGCAACAAGTACGGCAGCTCACCCAACCAGACCTATATGCCGTTTAACGCCGACGGAACCTACCATGTCAAGATGGAAACGGTGGGCACCCGCATGCGCATGTGGGTCGACGGACTGTTGATTATCGACATCACAGCGGCCAACATGCCCGCAGCGGCTGGCTTTGCCGGCATCCACTCGCGCAACGCCGGACAGACGCTGCTGGTCGACAATCTGGAAATCAAGGTGTACACTGACGCCAAAACCATTACCTTTAACAGCAACGGCGGTTCTGCTGTGGCCTCCATTTCCAGAGACGTCGGTACGGCTGTGGCCAAGCCGGCAGACCCGAACCGCGCTACCTACACCTTTGCCGGTTGGTACAGCGATGTCGGCCTTGAGACCGCGGTGAGTTTCCCGTACACGCTCAATGCCGATGTTACCTTCTACGCCAAATGGACGCCGGTGGCGCCCGCCGCTCCGGCCGCTCCGGCGCAGTCTGCTAAGACAAGCAATTCAATTACGCTCACAGCCATTGCCGGTGCCGAGTATTCCAAGGATAACGGCGCTACATGGCAGGATTCGACCTCGTTTACCGGCTTGACGGCTGACACCGACTACGTATTTGTCGCCCGAATCAAGGCGACAAGCACGCATCCTGCCTCGGCCAATAGTCCTGCCACAACAATTCGCACCAACCCGTTGGCGACCTACAGCATCAGCTACGACGCGAACGGCGGCAGCGGCGCACCGGCAGCACAGACCAAAACACAGGGCACGGCGCTGACGCTGTCGACCACCGAGCCGACCCGCGCCGGGTATACCTTCAAGGGCTGGGCGACGACGTCGACCGCCACCACCGCCGCCTATCAGGCGGGCGGCAGCTACACCGCCGACGCGGCGGCCACATTG
>JAVBPM010000032.1:0-19556 GCA_031549605.1 Oscillospiraceae bacterium
CAAAATGACTTCACAAACACGGAATAGGCGCATGACGCTGCGCGTCATGCGCCTATTCCGTGTTTGTTTTCATTTAGGCAAGCGTCTTTGGCGCATCCGTAAGTGTTTCACCCGCTGAGCACCATTCACATAGAATACACCGAAAGGACTACGCCCTTTTAATACATCATGGGAGGTACACATCACTATGCCTGACAAAGTGAATCCCGGCCCCATCGCCGAGGAGGCGCTCGAAGCCAACGGCAAGTTCAAGGAAGCCGTCTGCATCCACACCAAGAAAATCTACGACGCGTGCCGCGATAAAGATTGCCTGGAAGATATGCGTGTGTTTTTGACGCGCAGCAGCCAGCAGATTGTCGACCGCGCCATCAGCGTCAAGGCGCGCAAGGCCGAGCTGCTGTGGGTGTTTATCGACGTCGAGCCGGTGCCGTTTAACCGCGGCTTCTACACCTGCGACATCCGCTACTTCTACAAGATTACCGCCGACGTCTTTTGCGGCGTGGGTCGCCCGTCGGAGGTGACGGGTCTGTCGACGTTTGACAAGCGCGTCATTCTGTTTGGCAGCGAGGGCAACGCCAAAATATTCGGCAGCAACACCAACGTCAGCGGGCTGGACGCGCAGGCGGTGCGCAGCACCAATATGCCGTCCTGCATCGTCGAGGTCGTCGACCCGATTATCCTCAACGTCAAGCTGGTTGACGTCTGCGACTGCCGCCGCAGCGACGACATCTGCGAAATCCCCGGCTTTATCGAAAAGACCTTCGACGAGGAGCTGGTGCTCAGCGGCGACGAAAAGCGGTTGTACTGCACGCTGGGTCAGTTCTCCATCGTGCGCCTAGAACGCGACACCCAGCTCATCATCCCCGCCTACGACTTCTGCCTGCCGGAGAAAGAATGCGTCGGCAGCACCGACGACAACCCGTGCAACCTGTTCAAGAAAATCCGCTTCCCCGTCGACGAATTCTTCCCGCCCAATCAGTTGAGCAATGAGTTTGAGACGGCCGGGGAGTTGAGAAATCATTGTGGTGCTTAGCACCGCCAACCCTTAGCGATGCGCCAAAGACGCTTGACTAAACGCAAATAAACACGGAATAGGCGTAGGGCGCGCAGCGTCGTGCGCCTGTTTCGTGTTTGTGAAGTCGTTTGGGCAAGCGCCTTTTGCAGCAGCGCTTGGGGCTTGGCGGTGATGAGCCCGACTTCCGCGCCATGGCGTAGCCGGCGCTATCACCCGCGCCGAGCGCGACGCGCCACTATTCTCCAGCGAAGCGCAGATGCCGAGGCACCCAACCATAGCGTCAAGCCGCCCCAAGAAGCGCGACGCGCCACTATTATCCAGCAAAGCGCAGATGCCGAGGCACCCAACCATAGCGCCAAGCTGCCCCAAGAAGCGCGGCACCCGCCCCGCGGCGGCTGATAGCGCTGGTGCTATCGGGCTCATCACCGCCGACCCTAAGCGCTGCTGCCAAAGGTTTTTCCCAAAACAGCCAAAAACTCGGCACAGCCGTCGTTTATTGCGATGAACAACGCCTATTCCGAGTGTTTTGTCAGCTTTTGGGAAAAATCTTTGGCGCATCGCTAAGGGTCGGCGGTGATGAGCACCATCCCCGCCCACTACCAGCCCTTGCCATTTGCATCGCAAAGTTGTATAATAGCCTCAACCAGACGACTGGTATACTGTGAAAGAGGTGTTTCTATGAAGTTCTGCACACAATGTGGCGCTCAGGTTGAGGACGCCAACAAGTTCTGCACCGCTTGCGGCGCCGCGATGCCCGAGGCCGCCGTGGCGCCCGACGCCTATGCCGCGCAGGCGCCCGTCTACGCACCGCAGCCGGCCGCTGCGCCCTCGTTCTTCAAAACGACGCTGGGCAAGATTGTGATGATCGGTGTGCCGGTAATCATTGTCGCCGTTGTGCTGTTTCTGCTGCTGGGCGGCGGTGGCGGCGTCAGCCACTCCAGCGCCAAGGCGGTCGTTGAATCGAGCATGGACGCCATGACCGACCTGGACTTTGCCACCGTGCTGGAGTCCATGCCCGAAGAGATGAGCAAGGAAATCCGCGATTCCATGGGCGGCGTTGACTTGAAGGCCGTCAACGACATGATGAAGTCGGTGCTCAAGTCGCAGTTTGGCGACAATTTCAAGATTGACTACAAAATTCTGAGCGTCAAGGACATGACGGACGAGGAGATGCAGGAGTACATCGAGTACGACCTCGACGACTACGACTTCGCCAAAGACATCGACGCCATGGCCCTGGCCACGATTGAGCTGAACATGACCGCCGGTGATGACACCGATTCGCAGGAGCAGGAGCTACACGTTGCGCGGGTTGATGGCAAGTGGTACGTGGTTGACTCGGCAATGTTTTAATGGTGCTTAGCACCACCAACCCTTAGCGCTGCACAAAAGGCACTTGCCGAAATGCAAATAAACACGGAACAGGCGTAGGACGCACAGCGTCGTGCGCCTGTTTCGCGTTTGTGAAGCCATTTTGACAAGTGCCTTTTACTGCAGCGCTTAGGGCTTGGTGGTGATGAGCCCAATCTCGGCGCCATTTTTAGAATAAGCGCAGAGATCGGGCTCGCTGCCTCCACCCCTAACCGCTGCTGCCAAACTTATTTACCAAAACTGCCGAAAACTCGGAACAGTCGTCGTTCATTGCGTGAACAACGCCTATTCCGAGTTTCAGCCGCTTTTGGTAAATCACTTTCGCGCATCGCTAAGCGTTGGTGGCATCGAGCACCAGGCAAAGATCGGGCTAGCTGCCTCCACCCCTAACCGCTGCTGCCAAAGTGACTTTCCAAAACGACTTCATAAACTCAAAACAGCCACAGGTCGTTGCGCGTCCCGTGGCTATTCCGAGTTTATTTGCGTTTTGCAAAGCTCACTTTCGCGCATCGCTAAGCGTTGGTGGCATCGAGCACCATGTTTTCCCCTCATACCAAACCCCCGTCATATACAACCCCCACCCGGGCACCGTCGGGCCGGTCAGCCGCCTGTCCCCAGACTCCAGCAGCCCCGGCAAATCACCCACGGCGATCTTGCCCTCGGACACGTACAGCAGCGTGCCGACAATGGCTCGGCACATGTTGTACAGAAAGCCGTTGGCGGTCACGCTGATGCTGACCGTGTCGCCGTGGCGCTCGATGTCGATGGCGTGCACGGTGCGAACCGTTGTCTTGGTGTTGCCCTGCGCGCCGCACAGCGCGGCGAAGTCGCGGGTGCCGACGATGCAGTCGGCGGCCTGTCGCATTAGATCAAAATCGAGTTGATACTTGTACGCCAGCGCGCGGTTGTGCATCAGCGGCACGCGTACCGGCGCGTTTTGAATTAAATAGGTGTAGCGCTTGCCGGTGCAGCTGCCGATGGCGTTGAAGTCGCCCGGCACTTCCTCGGCGTAATCGACGGCAATGTCGTCGGGCAGATAGGCGTTGATGGCGAGTGGCAGACGGTCGAGCGGGATTTTGGTGTCGGAAAAAAAGTTGGCGGCATAGACGGCGGCGTGCACACCGGCGTCGGTGCGACCGCAGCCATACAGCGTCACGCCGTGGCAAACGGCCTTCCAAATGGCGTTTTTCACCGTGTCGCACACGGCGACCGCGTTCTTCTGCGACTGCCAGCCGTGATAGGCCGTGCCGTCATACGACAGCCGCAGCAAAATATTGCGGCTGGGTTGCTCAGCGCTCACACTCACACCCCCTACCCCACATAGCTCCACGCCACGACGCCCGCCGCGGCGAGCAGGCAGCCCAGCACCACGGCGGTGTCCCGCCCGCGCCATACCAGCGCGCGCAGCCGCGTGCGACCCTTTCCGCCGTGGTAGCAGCGGCACTCCATGGCCGTCGCCAGCTCCTCGGCGCGGCGGAAGGCGCTGATAATCAGCGGGATCAGCAGCGGGATAAGCGCCTTGACCCGCGCGACGAGATTGCCGCTCTCAAAGTCGCCGCCACGCGCCTTTTGCGCACTGATAATCTTGTCGGTCTCCTCCATCAACGTCGGGATAAAGCGCAGCGCAATGCTCATCATCATGGCCAGCTCGTGCACCGGCACCTTAATCAGCTTGAGCGGCCCCATCGCGCGCTCTAAGGCGTCGGTCAGCAGCAGCGGCGAGGTGGTATACGTCAGCAAAAACGTCGCGCACACCATCAGCACAATGCGCACCACCATCTTAGCGGCCAGCACCACGCCCTCCTCGGTCACGCGCAAAAAGCAGTGGGGCAGCAGGTCGCGCCCCGGCACGGTCAGCATGTTGAGCACGGCGGTAAAGACCATTAAAATCAACAGCGGCTTGAGGCTCTTGAGCAGCACCTTGACCGGCACGCGCGTCGCGGCGATGCCGACGATAAGCCAGACGGCAACGGCGGCGTATTGCCAAGCCGTCTTGCAGAAAAACAGCGCCGTGATATAAAGCACCAGCACCAGCAGCTTGGCGCGCGGGTCGAGCCGATGCAGCGGCGTATTACCGGGCGAAAACTGCCCCAGCGACACATCTCTAAGCACGCGCGTCACCTCCCAGCGCCTTGACCGCCGCCGCGACGGTAACCGGCGTGTCGTCGACGGTCGGACACGTCGCCTTGGCGCGCTGCAGCACAGCGGTCACCTGCGGCACAGCCAGCCCGTTGTCGGCCAGCAGCGCCGAGCGGCCAAAAACCTCGCGCGGCGCGCCCGACAGCAGCACACCGCCCTGCTTGAGCACGACAATGCGCTGGCAGACGTCGGCAATCTCCTCCATGCCGTGCGTGACGAGGATGACCGTGGCGTTGGTCTGGTCGTGATAGTCTTTAATCTGCGCCAAAATGGCGGCACGACCGGCGGGGTCGAGCCCGGCGGTCGGCTCGTCCAAAATCAGCACCTGCGGCCGCATGGCCAGCACACCGGCAATCGCCACGCGCCGCTGCTGTCCGCCCGACAGCGCAAAGGGCGACTCGGCCAGAATCTCGTCGTCCAGCCCGACAACGCGCGCGGCGTCGCGCACACGGGCGTCGATGTCGGCCTGCGCCAGCTTTTGGTTTTTGGGGCCAAAGCCGATGTCGGCGGCCACCGTCTGCTCAAAGAGCTGGTACTCGGGGTATTGAAACACCAGCCCGACCTTAAAGCGCAGCCCGCGCAGGTCGTAGCCCTTGCTGTTGATGTCAGTGCCGTCGAACAGCACGCGCCCCTCGTGCGGCTTGAGCAGCCCGTTGAGCAGCTGCATCAGCGTCGACTTGCCCGAGCCGGTGTGGCCGATGACGCCGACCAGCTCGCCCGCGCCAAAGGTCATCGACACGCCGTCCAGCGCTTTTTTCTCAAAGGGCGATCCGGCGCCGTAGGTAAAGCCAACGGCGTCAATCTCCAACAGAGGCGTTGTCTCCGCAAGCAACTGCGGCGCAGCCGCTTTGCGCGGCGCCAGCGCACCGGCGTCGACACCCTCGACCACCGCGTCGGCGGCCTGTTCAATGGTCAGCGCCACGTCGTCAAGCCCCAGCGCGTGCACCAGCTCGGTCGGCTGCGGCGCCGACAGCGACAGCTCGTGCAGCGCGTCGACGCGGCTAAAGACCTCGCGCGGCGGCGCGTCCATGACAATGCGCCCGCGATCCATCACCAGCACGCGCGAGGCGTTGACCGCCTCCTCCATGTGGTGGGTAATTAAAATGACGGTCATGCCCTCGGCGTTGAGCTTGTGCAGCGTTTTAAGAATCTCGTCGCGCCCGACGGGGTCGAGCATGGCGGTCGGCTCGTCGAGTACCAGACAGGCGGGTCGCATGGCCAGCGCACCGGCAATGGCAACGCGCTGCTTCTGCCCGCCCGACAGCTTGTGCGGCGCGTGCAGGCGGTAGTCGAGCATACCCACCGTGTCCAGCGCCTCGTCGACGCGTCGCCGCATCTCGTCGGGCGGCACGCCGAGGTTTTCGAGTGCAAACGCCACGTCCTCCTCGACAATGGTGGCAACCAGCTGGTTGTCGGGGTTTTGAAAAACCATGCCCACGCTCTGGCGCACGGCCAGCCAGTCGGCGTCGTTTTTCGTGTCCAGCCCGTTGACCAGCACGGAACCCGTCGTCGGCACCAGCAGCGCGTTAAGCAGCTTGGCCAGCGTCGACTTGCCCGACCCGTTGTGGCCAAGAATGGCGACAAACTCGCCGCGCTGTATGGTTAAGTCGACGCCAAACAGCACCTGATGCGGCGGCTTGTCGGTGCGTGCGTAGGCGTAGCTGACGTTGGAGAGGTGTAGCATGGCATTGACTCCTTGTGTCTTGTCTGAATTTCCGTATAAAAGAACGCCCGCGGGGGCGTCACTTTCTTGCACAAGCAAGAAAGTAACCAAAGAAGCACACTCGGGGGGTTGCCCCAAGACCCCCGGCGCTATCGTGGGGTGTTGTGCTTTTGTTTTGGAACGCCCTGCGGGGGCGTCACTTTCTTGCTTGTGCAAGAAAGTGACCAAAGAAGCACACTCGGGGAGTTACCCCGAGACCCCCGGCGCTATCGCTTGGGGTGCTGTGCTTTTCGTCTTGGAACGCCCGCGGGGGCGTCACTTTCTTGCTTGTGCAAGAAAGTAACCAAAGAAGCACACTCGGGGAGTTACCCCGAGACCCCCGCCCCTCGCGGAGGGCGAAAAATGGCGTTTTCCCGATGGTTGCGACCATCGGGAAAGCCGCTTTACTTTTTCGCAGTGCCCTAACACTACTGCGCCGTCTGACTTTCGGCTACGCCTACAGTCAGACTAGGTTTTTACTGCGCTAAGGCGTGCGGTTTTAGTTTGAGAAAAAAGAAACGAAAGGGCGTTGCACTACAGCGCACACCCCCATGCAAGCTACAACCCTAGTCCGACTGTAGGCGAAGCCGAAAGCACGGCAGCGCAGCCGCAATACGGCACAGCAAAAAACTAAAGCGGCTTTTTCGATGGGCGCTCCCATCGAAAAAACGCCATTTTTTAGAATAAGCGCTGAGCCGACTGTGGTCGGAAAAATGCTTGCATTTTTTGACCCGAACGCAGACCTGACAGAGTTTCCCGCAGGGAAACGGCGTTAGGGCGGAGTGAGAAGTCGCAGCGAAGCGTGCCCTCTCGCCCTCCGCGAGGTGCGGGGGTTCTCAGGGGTTCTCCCCTGAGTCTGCTTCTTTGTTTACTTCATTTCAGATAAAGAAAGTAACGCCCCCGCAGGACGTACTTCGTCCAAACTCTACGTTCGGGTCGGCAAAAAACGTGCGCGTTTTTTCCGACCACGCATGGCTCAGCGCTTATTTCTCCATCCAAGCACTAGCCCCAGCACTCAGCGCAAACCCCCGCACGGCAATCGGCAGCCCCAGCTCGCCGCTATGCACCCTGCCCTGCGGCCAGACATCGCCAAACACAGCTTGCAGCATGGCGGCCATCACCGACGGCGCGAGGCCGGTGGTGTAGGTGTTGAGCAGGAGAAAGCAGGGGTTGTCACTCAGCAGCGGACGGCAGCCGACCAAAAAGTCGTACAGGCTGTCCTCCAGCTTCCACACCTCGCCCGACGGGCCGCGCCCGTAGGACGGCGGGTCGAGCACAATGGCATCGTAGCGCACGCCGCGCTTGATTTCGCGCGCGACATACTTGGCGCAGTCGTCGACAATCCAGCGTATCGGCGCTTGGCTCAGCCCCGACAGCGCGGCGTTTTCACGCGCTTGCAGCACCATGCCCTTGGCGGCGTCGACGTGCGTGACCGCCGCACCGGCAGCGGCGGCGGCAACGGTCGCACCACCGGTATAGGCAAAGAGGTTGAGCAACCGAACCGGCGCGCCGTGCGCCTTGATTTTAGCCGTCATGGCGTCCCAGTTGACGGCCTGCTCGGGAAATAGGCCGGTGTGCTTGAAATCGGTCGGCTTGACGACAAATTTCAGGTCGCGGTAGCCCACCTGCCAGCGGCTGGGCAGCTGACGCTTCCACTCCCAGCGCCCACCGCGCTCGGCGCGAAAATACTGGCCGTCAACGGCACGCCAGCGCGGGTCGGTCTGCGGCAGCTTCCAAATCACCTGCGGGTCGGGCCGCGCCAAAACGGCGTCACCCCAGCGCTCCAGCCGGTAGCCGTCGGTGGCGTCTATCAACTGATAGTCTGCCCACTGATCGCTGACATACATCGGCATCGCTCCTTTTCGTAAACTGGAATAGTGTATCAGAAAAGCGCCGTCAGCGCAAGACAAAAGCGAGCCGTGCCCCGCCTTGCGGCAGCGCTTTACGGCTCGCTTGGGTACAGTTCAGCTCAGCATTTCGGCTTTTTCACAATGCCGTACTTGCCGTTAACCTTGACAAAGGCGCTGCTTTCGTCAATGCTGACGGCATCGTCAAAGACAAAGGGCAGTACCTCGGCGTTGTTGCTGACGTCGATAAAGCCCCATTTGCCGTCTTTTTTCACCGCCGCGGGATTGGACAAATGCTCGTCGATGTCCTGGTAAATCAGCCCCGTCCACACGCCGTCGAGCGACGCGATGCCGGCGGTGTAATTGTCATCGGCATCAAAGATGGTCACGACATAGCCCTCGTCGTTCCATCGCGCCAGCAGCACGCCAAACAGCGGATCAAGCGCCCACGCCTTGGCCAGCTCGTCCAGCGTCGCGCGGTGCACAATCTCGCCGGTGTCATCATTAGACGCGTAGTACCGCTGCTGCTCCTCGTCGAAATAGACGACGCTGGACGCGCCGCCGCCGCCATGGCCCAAATGCTCGCGCAGCGGCAGACCCGTTTTGCTGTCGATGACCATATAGGTGTCGTCGGGATAAATGGCGGTATAGCCGCACTCAAAGTCGTAGAAAATGGTGTCATACTCCAGCGTCGGCTCAACAAGCCACTCCACGCCGTCAACGGCGTCCGTCGGCGCAATCGTCGGCGCAATCGTCGGCGACGCAACGACAGTCGTCGGCTCTACCGTCTGCGTACCGGTCGGCGTACCGGTCGGCTCTACCGTCGGCGTATCAACGGCAGCCGCCGTCGGCGTCGTGGTCGGCGATGCCGTTAGCTGACGACCGCACCCCGCGCACACCGCCAGCAGCGACAGCACGACCAGCGACAGCACAGTCGTTTTACCAAATCTCGCTCTCACAAATCTATCTCCTTTAATACCGAGCGGCGTCTTACGGCAGCCGCTCCAGCATGATGTAGCGCTCGGTTTCCTCCTTGGCGTAGCCATAGGTTTCCGTCAGTCGGCCGACCACGGCGGGCACATATGTGCGGTAGGCGCGCGTGAAATCCTTGGACACAAAGATGTAGTCGGGCACCCGGTCAAGGCCCATAAAGTAATAGTGCTCCAGCAGGTCGGGCGCGAACAGCCACGAGCTGTAAGTGCCAAACGGCTTGGGATATGTAGCCAGATAGCACCACGTCTCGCGCGTAAAAAAGAGAATGCGACCGTCCGGCTTATCGCGGTAGACGGCGACTTCAGCGTACAGCTTGTTGTAAAATTCGCGGTAAGAATCGCTGGTGTACAGGCCTTTTTTGGGCCCGCGATCAATGGTGGCGGTCAACTGATCGGGCGTTTTCTCCCAATAGACGTGGCGCAGCTTAACGACTGCCTGCATCGACAGCTGCGTCACCAGCAGCAGCGCCACGATACACGTAATCCCGCGGCGCACGCCTTTGCTGTCGCCGGCGGTCTCGCGCACCAATGCGGCCAGCATCAAAACGGTGCCCACGCACGACACAGCCAGCGCCATGTGCATACAGTAGTAGCTTTGATTGGACGACAGGTGCAGGGTCAGCGCGTACAGCGCACCCGGCACCCACAGGAGAAAAAAGACGCTTTTGAGCGGTTTTTGGGCCAGCAGATAGGCCACGGGGCCGAGCAGCGCCAGCGGAAACATCACGGAATTGTAGGTAAACTCAAACAGCGTCGGGCACAGCAAACCAAAACAAACCAACACCAGCAGCGCCGCCACCGCGAGGTACCAAACGCGGCGCTCCTTGCGTTTGCTGTCGACCAGCATTGTGGTCAGCAGCAGCGCATACGGCAGCCCGACAGCCAACAGATAGTTGCTGTCTGCGACAAACATGACTCTAACGCTCGACGTCAGCTGTTCCAGCATCGACCTGCCGTGCTCGGGGTCTTTGAACAGGAAGGGCAAGGCTTCAATCAGCCGGATGAGGCTTGTGTGCGAGAGCATATAGACGACAAACGCCACCAGCACCGCCGCCGCGCCGCCGGAAAACAGCAGCCACGACCGCAGCCGGCCGCGTTTAATCAGCACCGCAACGCTGCCGAGCAAATAGACGGCCACCAGATAGGGGCTGCACAGGCAGGCCATGGCATACATCACGCCGCACAGCACCAGCACCCAGACGCGCTTGCGCTGCTCGGTGACCAGCAGCACGCCAACCAGCGTGACAAGCTGCAGACCCATGGTGTTGTAGCTCAGCGCCATCATGTCATAGGGCGTAAACAGAAAAAACAAGAGCGCGGCGACGACGGCCGACAGCCCGTACCCGGCTTTTTTCAACCGAACGAAGATAACCAGCGTCACCAGCGACTGCACTATAATATAGATGTAGCGGAACGCCAACAGGATGCCGTCGGTCGTGCCGGTCAGCAGCATATACAGCCGGAAAAACGGCAATAGCAACAGACCGGACAGCTGCGACAGGTGCCATTCGTCCACCAGCAGCGTGTCGCCCAGGCTGAGACGCTCGGGCACGGTCAGGTAAAAGGCCTCGTCGTTTCCGTATGCGCCGTAGCGCACCTTCCACAACAGCAGCGCCAGCGCCGCGCCAAACAGCAGCGCAAAGAGAACCACATCGCGCCGCCGCGACAGATAGACTCGCCGCCACAACTGCATATGTAACCTCCTCACCCCTGTTATCGCTACTATATCAGACCAATTATAGCAGATTTCAACCGCCTGTCAATCGCAATAGACTTGCCGCGAAGCATACGCCTGTGATATAATGCGACAATTGACAGGAGGTGGCTGCTTGCTCTACTCGGTGCTGCTGATTTCACTGGCCATGTTGGCGCTTTCGCTGGCCACGGCGCTGTTTTTCCGCGAGGAAAACTGGCGCGACAAATACTGGACGCTGTTTTTTCACTGCCTGTTTGCCATGCTGCTCAACTGCGCGGGCGCCATCTACTTCACACTGGTGGAAAGCCAGCGCGTCGGCTCGACGTGGTTTACCGTGCTTGTGCTTTTTATTTTGGCCTGCAACGCCGCCTTTTTCCTCTTCTGCACCAACCTCAACCCGGCCAAAAGCAACGCGCTGACCGTTGCCGTGCTGTCGCTGTTTGCGCTGGCCGGCGTCTGCCGGCTGCTGCCCGACAGCCGCCGCGACGCCGGCGAGGTCACGCCGCTGGGCTTAGTGCCGCCGGTCGTGCTGGCGCTGGCGCTGCTCTGCTGCTTGGTTATGCTCATCGTGCGTTTGCGCCGTGTCAAGGTCAAGCGCGACCGCGTGCAGGCGGCCACGCTGCTCTGCTGTTTGATTCTCAACGCCGCCGCCATCTACGCCGACACCATCGGCCCGCTGCTGGGCTACCCCGGCTACCTGCTCAGCGGCTGGGTGCAGGTCATCGTGGTCACGGTGCTGTTTTTGTACTCGCACCGCCACGCGGCGCTGAAAATCACCGTCGCCAACCTCAGCGAACACATCTTTTCGTCCATCGGCGCGCCGCTGCTGGTTCTCGACGACAAGCTAACGGTCAAGCTGGCCAACAAGCCGGCCAAGACGCTGTTTAAGCACCTCGGCAGCCCGGTGGGCAAGCAGGTCAGCCGTCTGCTGGCGCTCGACGGCGACACGCTGACGCGTATGCGCGCGATGCTGGCCAGCCCGGTCGACCTGCCGCTGACCTGCGACGCCGACTGCCGCGGCAGCGAGGTCAAGTGCAGCCTGTCGCTGACCACGGTGCGCGACGACTACGGCGACGCGCTGTGCGGCCTGCTGGTGCTGACCGACACGACCCAGATGGCCAAGATTATCGACGAATTGAACGCCGCCAACAGTCAGGCCGTGGCAGCCAACACCGCCAAGTCGGCCTTTTTGGCCAACATCAGCCACGAAATCCGCACGCCGATGAACGGCATCATCGGCATGAGCGAGATCCTGCTGCAACGCGAGCTGGCCAAAGACTTTGAGCTGATTGTTAGTAACATCCGCAACAGCGGGCTGGGGCTGCTAAATTTAATCAACGACGTGCACGACCTGACCAAAATCGACTCGGGCCGCTTTGAAATCATCGAGGACGACTACCTCGCCGCGTCGATGATTGTCGACATCATCAACCTCATCGCCAGCCGCTTTGGCGACAAGAGCGCCAACTTCATCGTCGACGTCAACCCCAAGATGCCGGCCAGCCTGCACGGCGACGAGGTGCGTATCCGGCAGGTGCTGACCAATTTATTGGGCAACGCCGTCAAGTTCACCAACCACGGCTTTGTGCGGCTAAGCGTCGACTACGAGCCGAGCGGCGGCGACGGCGTGACGCTGATCGCCCAAATCAGCGACAGCGGCATCGGCATCCGCGAGGAGGATCGCGACAAGCTGTTTACCGCCTTCCACCAAATCGACACGCGCCGCAACCGCGGCATTACCGGCACGGGGCTGGGGCTGTCGATCTCGCGCAGTCTGGTCGACAGCATGAACGGCACGCTGACGCTCGACAGCGCCTACGGCGTCGGCTCGACGTTTACCGTGCGCCTGCCGCAAAAAAAAACCAGTGATCTGCCGCTGGTGCAGCCCGAGCTGCCCGACGACACCAAGCTGCTAATCTGCCTACAGGACAAGCTGCAGTGCGCGGCGTTTGGCCGCATACTCGACCGGCTGGCCATCGCCTACGAGCTGGACAACGACCCCGACGCCTGCGTCAACAAGCTCAAGCAGCGCAACTACACGCTCTTTCTCGCGCGCGCGGGCGACTTAGCCGCCGTGCAGCGGCACTACGACGTGACGCACATCGGCGCGCCGGTGCTGTACGCGGGCGAATTGCCGGGCAGCACGCTGCACCCGCGCGAGGTATACGCGCCCTTCTTCTTTTTGCAGATTGCCGAGCTGCTCAAAACGGGAAGCACGTCCGATTTGGTCACCGCGCGCATCGGCGCGACGATGCGCATTGTGCCCTTCGCCAACGCCAGCGTGCTGATTGTCGACGACAACGACGTCAACCTGCAGGTCGCCAAGGGGCTGCTCAGCCACTATAATTTAGAGGTCGACACCGCCGTCAACGGCTATCAGGCCATCGAAAAGGTCAAGCAGCACAGCTACGACTTGGTGTTTATGGACCACATGATGCCCGACATCGACGGCGTGGACACCACGCACATGATACGCGCGCTCGACGGCGACCGCTTCCAGCGGCTGCCCATCGTGGCGCTGACCGCCAACGCGCTGAGCAACGCGCGCGCCATGTTCCTAGAGGAGGGCTTCAACGACTTTTTGGCCAAGCCGATTGAGCTGCTCAAGCTGGACACGATCCTCAAGCGCTGGATTAAAAAGCGCGACAGCGGGCTGCTGGCCGAGGCCAACGCCACGGGCGGGCTGCCCAACCTCTACGACACGCAAAGCCTGCGCCAGCTAATCGACACCGCCACCGAGCTGCAACCGCTCAAGGCCGTCGAGGGTCTTGATTTGATGAAAGGGCTGCGCAACGTGGGCAGCGACGTAGTTGGCTACCTCGCGCTGCTCGACACCTTCGCGCTCGACACCGCCAACCGACTGGCGCAGCTGCGCGAGCAAGCGGTTGACCCCGACCTCAAGGCCTTCACCACGTCAGTCCACGCGCTCAAGGGCGCGGCGGGCACGATTGGCGCCGAGCCGCTGTCACAGGCGTCGCTGGCGCTGGAGGAGCAGGGTCGCGCCGAGGACGCGCCGGCCATCGCCGCGTCGCTGGACGACTACCTGACGCAGGCCAACGCGCTGCTGACACCGCTAACCGCCGCGCTGGAAGCGATACGCGCCAAGACCAAACCGCCCGACGACGACCGCCGCGTCGAGCCAATCGACCGCGTGCAGCTGAAAAAGCTGTTTGAAACCTGCCACGGCTACGACTATCCCTCGTCGGTCGCGCTGCTGGAGCAACTCAACACGCGCCGCTACGACGCCGACACCACCGCCCTGCTCGAGCAGGTCAAGCAGGACATCGCCGCCTTCAACTTCGACCAGGCCGCGCATAAACTGCAAGCCTATTTGCCGGAGGTATAAGCCCATGGACAACCAACCGACCGCAACGATTATGATTATCGACGACAGCATCACCAACCTGACGATGGCCAGCAAGGCGCTGGGCGGCACCTACCGCGTGCAAACGCTGCCGTCGGGCGAGCAGGCCTTAGCGCTGCTGTCGCGCAGCCCGTCGCTGCCCGATTTGATACTGCTTGACGTCGACATGCCGGGCCTGACCGGCTTTGAGGTCATCAAGCGGCTGAAAAAGGACGCCAAGACGGCGGCCATCCCGGTGATTTTTCTCACCGGCATGGACGGCGACACGCCCGAGCTGCTGGGCCTGTCGCTGGGCGCGGTCGACTACATCCGCAAGCCCTTTTCCGCGCCGCTGCTGCTGACGCGCATCGCGCTGCACTTAAAAATCCTGCAACAGCAGCACAGTCTGGCCGACTACAGCGCCAACCTCGAGCGCAAGGTCGAGCACAAGACGCGCGACATCGTCAATTTGCAAAACGCCATCGTCGCGACGATTACCGACCTGATTGAAAAGCGCGACGGCTTCACCGGCGGCCACGTCAACCGCACGTCGGCGCTGATGGAAAAGCTGCTGCGCGCGTATCTCAACGCCCATCCCGACTGCGGGCTGAAGGAGGGCGAAATCACGCTGCTGGCCTTCTATTCGCGGCTGCACGACGTCGGCAAAATCGGCGTGCCCGACCGCATTTTGTTAAAAGAGCACCGGCTCGACGCCGACGAGGTTGAAATTATCCGGCTGCACACCGCGTACGGCGCGCAGGCGCTGGAAAAGTCGCGCCAATCGGTGCGCGGCGACAGCTACCTCGACTTGGCCATCGACATGGCGCGCTGCCACCACGAGCGCTGGGACGGCGCCGGGTACCCCAGTGGGCTCAAGGGTCTGGACATTCCCCTGCCCGCGCGGCTGCTGGCCGTCTGCGACGTCTACGACGCGCTGGTCAGCGAGCGCAGCTATAAAAAAGCCATTCCGCAAGCCGAGGCGCTGCACATTCTGCGCGAGGGCGCCGGCACGCAGTTCGACCCCGAGGCGGTGCGCGTGTTCTGTCAGATGGTCGAGGCAACGGCATGAAACCGGTCGCGCTATGAGGGCAACCCACCGCCCCCATAGCGCGCCTTTTTTTCGCGATGTAACGCGCCGTTCGACATAAAAAGCAACGACTACTGAAAGTGTCGACGGTTACAGGCTTGTCGCACGACTGCATAGCCCGTATAATTATAATAGCCCAAAAGGCAAAACGCCGACAGGGAGTGAACCGATTGTATCACGAGGAATTGATTTCGCGTGCCTGTGTATTGTCTGATAATTGCGTATATTATTTGGAGTACATTGTTTACACCCAGTGCCGCACCGGCGAGCCGCCGCACTACGGCCTGCTGGTGCGCCAGACCGGCTACCGCACCGCCGCGTCGCGCACCGGCCCGCTCACCGGGGACAAGCCGGAAATCACGGCGCTGTGCGAATTGTTTGCCCGTCACTTTGTCTTTCCCAGCACACTCAACGACTTGGTTGACGACTACCGCCAAACGGCGATCTGAGGAGGCGACCGCTTGAAAACCATACTGCTGGCCGACGACAATCGCAAGTGGCTGGATGTATTAGAGATGGGACTCAGCCGTGAGCCCGGCTTTGACGTCGTGGCCAAAACTTACGACGGCAAGGAAACCATCGAGCGCATCGAGGCGCTGCGCCCCGACATCATCATTCTCGACATCATCATGCCCGAGTTCGACGGCGTGTACATTGTCAACCACATTCGCCAGTCTATCCCCGACTACCGGCCGGTCATCTATATCCTGTCGGGCATCGGCACCGACACCATTATCAAGATTATCAACGACTTAGAAGTCGCCTTCTACAGCATGAAGCCGGTGACCATTGAAACGGTAACCGCGCGGCTCAAGACCATCACCGGCAACCCCGCCGAGTCGGCCGAGCGCAGGTCGGCCGTCGCGTCGCCGGTCAGCCGGCAGGACCGCATTAAGTCGCTGCTGTCCGCGCTCGGCTTTCCGCCGCACTTGTTTTCCACCAAGTGTATGCAAGCGGCCGTTTGTACCTACGTCAACGACACCAACAGCCAGACGATGCTGACCAAGGCGCTTTACCCCGACGTGGCGGCGCAGCTGGGCGTGTCGGCGTCGTCGATAGAGAAAAACCTGCGCGCCAGCATCGCGCAAATGCAGCGCGCCAATACGCCGCTGTACCAGACGCTCTTTCCCCACGCGCGGCACAAAAAAGTGTCCAACGGCGAGTTTCTGGCCATCGCGAGCGAGCACCTTCGCACCAGCGCCTGACGCCACCGCCGACGGATCGTACGAAATGAACGGCTTTGCCTATTCGCGGCCGATGGGCCTTTTGCTGCAGCTCACCTCTGTGGCGACGTCCTACATCTTTGTGCTGCTGGTGGTCAATCTGGCGCTGTACGCCTGCGGCGAGCCCATCAAGCGCCGCGGCAAGCAGCGGCAGGTGGTGCTGCAAACGCTGCTCTACACGGCGCAAATTTTCATCGCTTACGCGCTCAGCGGCTTTGATGACATCAGCGACCCGGTGCTGGTGTTGCTGACGCTGCCCAACCCGCTGGTCACGGCGTGGACCTATTTTTCGGCCACGCGGCTGCTCAAGCTGCCGCGCCACAAGTCGGTGATTGTACTGCGCATGACCGGCCTGTACGCCATGGTCGTCTACTGTCTCAACCTGCTGATACGGCGGTCTTTTTTTATACACGCAGCACCCCGCTATAACTATTTCAGCGACCTGATTGGCCTGCTGGTCTGTCTGGCGCTGCACATCGGGCTCTACCATGTGGCCAAGCAGGCGCTGCGCCGCGGCAACGCCATGAACAATCTGGCCGACACGCTGTCGGTCAAGACGCTGTACCGCGTGGTCGGCCTGTCGTATGCCATGCTCTGCTCAGTGTACGCGCTGCTGGCCGTCTGCCTCTGCTACCCCTCCTACAGCACCTACGGCAACGTCGTAGCGCTGGTGCTGGCGCTGTTGATTTTGGCCATCGACTACGTCTACAGCCGCAGCCGCGCGGCGGCGGCCGAGCTGGCCAACAAAAGCTTACATATGCACGGTCTGATTGGCTCGGTCGAGCGGCTCAGCGCCCAGCGCCAGGAATACGACAGCCTGTTGGCCGCCTATGGCCGCCAGCTACAGGCCGGCGACTTGGCCGCCGTGCGGCAGTTTCACGAGAGCCTGACGGGCAAAACGCAGCTGACGGGCGAAAAGCTGCGGCTAACGCGCCTGATGCGCGACCACCCGCCGCTGGTGTCGCTGCTGCTGCAAAAAATCGAATACGCCCAGCAATTGGGCGTCACACTGACCATGCCGGTGCTGTGCCAGCCGCTGGCACCGCTGTACTTAGAGCCAATCGACCTCTGCCGCGTGGTGGGCACCCTGCTCGACAACGCCATCGAGGCGGCCGCCGCGTCGCTGGCACGGGTGGTTGAATTTTCCGTCGAGTGCAAGGGCGGCAACGGCAAGCTGGTGGTCATCACCAACAGCACCGACGGCGAGGTCGACATCGACAAAATCTCCGTCCATGGCGTGACGTACAAGGCCGGCCACACCGGTCTGGGTCTGACACAGGTGCGCAACACCCTCAAGCAATACGGCAACAGCTCCATCGCCTTCAACTACTACGACCATATGTTCATGGTCATGCTCGATTTGCTGTCTCCGGACGGCTGAGGAGGAGTGTCTGTGTTCGACTTCCCGTTCGCCTACTCCAGGGTCATGGAGACGGTGCTGTTTTTCTTTTCCTCTGCCACCGGCATGATGTTTCTCTATCTCAGCTCGACGCTTGTCATGAGGATCTACCACGAACGGGTCAGCGTAATGCGGCGGCTGCTGTTCAGTCTGTGCTGCCACCTCGGCTTCTACGCGTTGCCGTTGTACGTCGTGTACTTTCTGACCGGTACCCTCAGCCCGCTGATGATGGCCATATTCAGCGCCCCCAGCCCGCTGTTTGCCTATGCCTACTTTTTTCTCGGCTCGCTGGTTTTCGGCTACCCGCTCTACCGTTCGCTGCACCTGATGCAGCTGGCCTACCTCTATATGCTAACCTCGTTTGCCATCAACAAGCTGGTCAGCGCTGTTTTTTTTGCCCAGCCGTCCGGCGGCCCCTACAACTATGCGCTCGACGCCGCGGCGATACTGGCCAGCGGCGTGATACACGCGTTGATATACCTGTTACTGGTGCGCCCCAACACCAGCACGCGGTATCTGGCACGCTTTACCAACAGCCCGCCCATCGGCTCGCTCAAGCGCGCGCTGTTCCGCAGCGCGATTCCCGTCTTTTTGGCTTACTCTGTATTCGTTCAGGTGCCGCTGCTGACCGATTCTCACTGGCTGGCCTATGCCGAGGTGCTGCTCATCGAGCTGTGCGCCATCAGCTTTTGCCTGCTGGCGCACTACTACTTCACGCTGCGGCGCGAATTGGAAATCCGCGACGTCTGCCTGCGCTCACTCAACGATGCTGTCAATGAATTTGCCGGGCTGCGCCACGATTTCAACAACATTTTGCAAACCTACGGCGGCTACCTGTCGCTGGGCGAGCTGGAGCAGCTGAAAAGCTACCACCACGAGCTGTGCGCGGTCACCAGCTTCAGCGGCGACAAGCTCAACCTAAACCAAAAGGCGGCGCAGAACCCGGCGCTGGCGTCGGTGCTGTTTGCCAAGGTCGAGCAGGCGGCGCAGGCCGACGTAACGCTGACGCTCAATCTGGCGTGCCGCATTGACGACCTCGACGTCGACTGTGACAGCTTTTGCTTTGCCGTCGGGCTGCTGCTCGACCGCGCGCTGGAGGCGGCACAGGGCAGCCAACCGCCCCACGTCACGCTGTCGTGCGAGGAAACGCCGCTGGGCAGCAAGCTGATGTTTATCACCGCCAGCCACGACACCGGCACGGTGACAACGGCCGGCGGCAAAAAAAGAAAAAACCCGCCGCAGGCCGACGCCTACCACGAGGCGCGCCGCTACCTGCGCCGCTGCCGCAACGTCTTTTTCCACGTCTCCGACCAGGGCGGCGAGTTCGGCGCCTACATCGAAATCACCAACGCCCAACCGGCAGGCGCCGGGTAATGCGGCGGTGGCGTGCCGTGGCTAAGCGTGGCAGTGTGGTTCAGTGCCCCGGCATCGGCGCTTCGCTTGATTTTTGGTGGATGCGTCGCTGCGGCGGGTGATAGCGCCGGCAGGGCACGCTTCGCTGCGACTTCTCACTCCGCCATGCCTGCGGTCGTTGCGACGACCCCACGCAGGTCTACGTTCGGGCCAAAAAAATGCAAGCATTTTTCCGACCACAGTCGGCTCAGCGCTTATTTTGAGGGCACGCTTCGCTGCGACTTCTCACTCCGCCATGCCTGCGGTCGTTGCGACGACCCCACGCAGGTCTACGTTCGGGCCAAAAAAATGCAAGCATTTTTCCGACCACAGTCGGCTCAGCGCTTATT
>JAVBPM010000047.1:0-5202 GCA_031549605.1 Oscillospiraceae bacterium
ATGGATGCAGCTGGCGTCACCTATATTTTTGACGATTTGACCGCTGGCTACACCCAGCCGGCCGCCTTCAAAGCCACGCTGACCAGCGCCGCGTCGACCGATATGGATATGTTGGTCGAAGTGACTGGCGACACGGCCGCGTTCGTTTGTGGCACCGGCACAACCCCGGCGACATTAGCCGAGGGCGGAACGGCCACCTTTGAGATTAAGCCGGCCGCCGATATGGCCGCTGGCACCTACAACGCGACCGTGACCATTAAGCAGGACGTTGACACTGAGGACCAGACGCCCGTCAGCTTCAATGTTCGCTACACCGTATACGCCAGTCTGCTGCCGCGGGCGGCAGCACCCGCGTACGATGACTATGGCGGTGGCTGGATTTGGTTCTACGGAACCAACTATGTATCCATTGGCAAAGCCGTGGATGGCAAGGATGCCTATCTCACATCGCAGATGGGGATTTCCCTGCCTGCGGATGATTTTAGTCAGACGAATCCCTGGTTTAACGCCATCGGTCAGCAGGGTGCGGGCGAGTACTTTATTGATATCTTCCGCAAAGGTGATGGCACCACCACACGTGACAGTTTGCCGAAGCGCTATGCTACGGTTTTGGTTATCGACGGCTATCCGGCGCCGACCAATCTGAACTGGGATGGCTATGTTGCCAAATGGGACACTGTTGCCAATGCGGGCGGGTATGAAGTCAAGGTTTACAAAGATGGCACGCTCGATAAAACCATCTCTACCTCCAAAAATGAACTGGATATGACGTGGGAGGTCGTTGCAGGAACCTACACCTTCACGGTCAAGGCCTTGGGCGGTGACGCCGTGGTGAATATCGGTTCGGCGCTCGTTTCCGAGTTGAGCGAGGAAATGACAGCCGCGGGGCCGGTACAGATCGAGGAAACCGCGTATGACTTTACCGAGAACACCGGCACATGGATGCGCAGAAACAACACACCCGCGACCAATGTCAGCACAGTGACGGGCATCGAAGGCTCTGAAAATGAGCAGGTGCTCAAACTGACGGCTGTCAACGGCCAGGGTGGCGATGTGTCGACTTTGGTTAATACTGATTGGGGCAAGGTTAAGGACGGCACACTTGAAATGCGTATGCGCGTGTCCGGCGGGAAGCGCACGATGGGCTTGTCCTTCCGCACGCCGTTGGAAAATGGCGCTATGTCGCTGCCCATCTTTAACGGACTCAGCTTTATGGGCAGTGAGGGCGGCAACAAAGTGCTGTCTGAGATTGACAAGAACATCTACCCCGATCCCCAGCACTACAGTGACAATTATGGCGGCGCCACAGTTGCGTTTGCGAATGACACATGGTACGTCGTGAAAATTAAGTTTGTCGACACCAAGGTCTCGCTTTGGGTTGACGGCGTGCCCAAGTTTGAAAGCGTCGAGTGGGCAAAGTGGAACACCGACGAAGGCTACATGGGTATCTACAGCTGGGGCGCCACGATGGACTACTACATTGACTGGGTCAAGGTAGGCGTTCCGGCGGCCGCGGACGAAGTCTCCACCACGCCGGCCGCTACCACGACCACCGTTGCCAAGACGGTTGCCACGCAGGCCAGCGTTGACTTTGCGCTGACCACGGCACCCGCCGGCACCTACGCAGTGTACGACGCTGCGACCGGCAGCACGCTGGCCACCGGCGTGACCGCCGCGCTGACCGGCAGCACGCTGACACTAAGCCACGCCACCAACGTTCCGGCCGCCACCTATTACGTGGCCGTGACCGAGAGCGGCAAAACCGAAAGCGCCCGTCTGGCGCTGACAGTCATAGAACCAGTCGTGGCCCAGCAACTCGCCGCGCCGGCCAGCGCCACGTTTAACAGCGGCGTGCTGACCTTTGACGCGGTTGAGCATGCCAGCGGCTACTACTACTCGGTCGGCCACTGGGACGACGAACTCGATGACTACGCCTATCTCGAAGGCTTCGAGAAAATTGATGTCACCAGCGGCGCCGACATCAGCGCCAAGCTGAAGACGCTGCCCGATGGTGCCTACTACATCGATGTGTTTGCCAAAGGCGACGGCATCTATTACACCGACAGCAACGACTGTAACATCGACGGGCTGACTGTCAGCACGCTGGCCACGCCGGGCGACCTGGCCTGGACAGACAACGCGGCCGGTTGGACGGCAGTGACCAACGCGACCGGCTACTCGGTCGAGCTGTTTAAGGACAGCACCTCGTTGGGCGCACAGACCGTGACAACCAACAGCAAAGACTACGACAGCGTGATTGCCACAGTTGACGGCAGCTACACCTTTAAGGTCAAAGCCACCGGCGCCGTTTCGGGCATGAACGTGTACAAAGACTCGGCCGTGTCAGCCGCCAGCGCCGCCAACACCATTGGTGGCAGCAGCGGCGGCACCGTCACCACCTACGACTACGCGTCGGGTGAAACCGGCACATGGATGTTTGCCTACGGCACTCCGTTCACGGCGGTCAGCGTTGTCGATGATGCGACGGCCACGACGGGCAAGGCGCTGAAGCTGACCGCTGTGCAGCAAGGCGTTGTTTGTACCGACTGGGGCAAACAGACCGAAGGCACCCTTGAAATGCGCATTAAAACCACTGACGACCCGGCAAAAGCACTTGGCCTCGCGTTCCGCTCGCCGGCCGCTGACATGTGGTCGCCGAAATGCGGTCTTGTGCTGATGAATGGTCTGTATCCGACATTACCAAACCAAATTGCTGCGTTCGGCACGTCGGTTAAGTATGGCTACCCCGATGCCAGCGTGACCTATGCGGCCACCGCCGGCCAGTGGCATACCATCAAAGTGAAGTACACGCTTACCAGTGTCAGCCTGTGGGTTAACGACACGCTGGTCATTGACAATGACAGCTCGATGACCTGGGGTCAAGCGAGCGGCTACATGGGCGTCTTTACGCTGGGCGCTTCGGACCTCTTCGTCGACTGGGTCAAAGTGACCAAGCCGGCTGATATGCCGGCAACTCCGCCGACCATCAGCACCCAGCCCAAAACGCCGATCTTGGCCTACCAGGGCAGCTCGGACACTTCGCTGAGCATTACCGCCGCACTGGCCGACGAGGGTACGCTGAGCTATCAGTGGTACAGCAATACTACCGACAGCAATACTGGCGGCACGCCGGTGGCCGGTGCCACCGAAGCCACATTCATCCCGCCCACCACGACAATTGGCACGACCTATTACTACTGCCAAGCAACTAGCACGATCGGCACACAAACGGCCTCGGTTGCGTCAACAACGGCGCGCGTCAAGGTCATTGCCGCTTCTACAACGCCGGTCATTGATGTGTATCAGCCGTTCAGCTTCGTGCAGCATCCCTACACGCCAACACCCATCGCGACACCGACCATCGACGAGGGCTATCAGTGGGGTGTTTTCAATGTCGCAGTGCTGGCCATGTCGACCCCCGGCGTGACGATTTCCAAGAAGTATTACGTCACCAAGACGCCGGCCTCGCCCAACCCGGCGACTGATCTCATGTTCGAAGAGACGGGGTATGCGGCTACCTCAGCGCGCCTGCCGCAGCTGTGGGCGGGTAGCTACGGTGTCTACTGTGTGCTGACTGCCACCGACGGCACCAATGCGGCCGCGCCGATAACCACCCCTGTGCTGCCCTTTACCGTCAACCCAAGCACCCAACATGGCGAACTCGAGATTGTAACCCAGCCCGCGACCACTACCTTCGTAACCAAGGGCTTGATTACCGAGTCGCTGAATGTCGCAGCCAAAATCGGCTATATGACCACTTGGACGAAGTACTATCAGTGGTACAGTAACACCACCCCGACGAACAGCGGCGGTACGGCTATCGCAGGTGCCACCGACGACACCTTCGCCGTCCCGACCAATTTGAATGAAGGCACCTACTACTATTACTGCCACATTACCGCCATGGGCTGTTCGCCGGTCACATCGGCTGCCGCCACGGTGATTGTCAACCCCTACATCGCTGTCGACGCCGTTTCCGGCATCCCTGAGATCATTGAGGTGGGCGCGGAGCTGACGCTCAACGGCACCGTGGCGCCGGGCAATGCTACTCGCAAGACGATTGTTTGGTCGGTGCTCAATCAAGGCACTACAGAGGCCCAAATCGTCGAGAACGAGGGCGTCTACACGCTAACGACGATGGCGGCAGGTACAGTTATTGTGACTGCCACGATTGCAGGTGGCGCATCACCGACCTTGGCGTATACCCAGAATTTTGAGATCACCGTCCGACCCGACTTTATCGCGGTTGAGGACATTGTCGGTGTACCCACAACCGGCACGGCGGGCACACCGCTGGAGCTGACTGGTGAGGTTGACCCGTCCGACGCGACGAATACCGACATCGTTTGGACGGTCAAAACCGCCGGCACAACCGGCGCGACCATCAGCAGCAGCACACTCAACACCACCGCCGCCGGTACAGTGACAGTAACCGCGACTGTTGTCGACGGACTTGGCGAAGATGATGACTTTACCAAGGACTTCACCATCACCATCGCCCCGCCGTTCGTGGCAGTCACCAACATCACCGGCGTGCCGACTACGGCCACCGTTGGCACGGGTCTGGCGCTGACCGGTACGGTCGCGCCGACCAACGCGACCAACAAGACCATCACATGGACGGTCAAAACCGCAGGCACCACCGGCGCCACGATTAGCGGCAGCACCCTCAACACCACCGCTACCGGTACTGTGACCGTGACGGCAACAGTCGTCAACGGCGCGACCGCCAGCACCAACTACACCAAAGACTTCACCATCACCGTCGCACCCAACACCGTCACCGTGACTTGGAACGCCAACGGTGGCAAGCCGGTTCCGACGCAGACAACAGTTCCCAAGGGCGGCACAATCAACGCGCCGGCGGCGATGACCAAGACGGGCTACGTCTTCGGCGGCTGGTACACCGAGTCGACCTTTAAGAACAAGGTGAACTTCCCGGTTACCAACGTACAGACGGCCAAGACCTACTACGCCAAGTGGACGGCCATTACGACCCGGGTGATTGTCACCGGCGGCAAGTACACGATTGTACCCAACGCCAATGGCACCATTACCTTTAACTTCCAGCCCAACGCCGGAAACGGCGTGCTGTCCGTGACAGTTGACGGTCTGCCGGTCAAGGCGCAGACCAGCTACACGACAGCGGCCGGCGTCATCCCGGGCACCATCAATGTTTGCTGCGGCAGCACAACGGTGCAC
>JAVBPM010000049.1:0-6110 GCA_031549605.1 Oscillospiraceae bacterium
CGACACCAGCGCCCGCGCGTCGCTGACCGGCTTCCCCGACCACAAGCAGGTTCAGTCCTACGCCGTCGAGGCGCTGCAGTGGGCGGTCGCCAACAAGATTATCGGCGGCAGCAACGGCAAGCTCAACCCCAACGGCACGGCTACCCGTGCCGAGGTTGCCACCATGCTGGCCCGGTTCGTCAAGGGATAATACTCGCAGCACTCCAAAGGCCACGCTGAAAAGCGTGGCCTTTTTGGCCTTTTGGCCGACCTACTTTTTTCAGGCATTTTTACCAAATCCTTCTTGTCTCGCCGCGCAAATAGTGTTATAGTTTAGACAACAAACTCACGAGGGGGCACTTTATATGAAACTAACCACTCGAGCCAAAACCGCCAAAT
Organism: Oscillospiraceae bacterium; assembly: GCA_031549605.1. Taxonomy (GTDB): domain Bacteria; phylum Bacillota; class Clostridia; order Oscillospirales; family UBA929; genus WRAI01. Next base: position 379 of record JAVBPM010000049.1, read on the forward strand.
TTCTGGCCATAGTTTTTTTCCTCAGCCTCTGCCTTTCCGCGCCACTCGGTAGCCTCACAGCCAACGCGGCGGGCACCATTGTCAGCTTTGACCCCGTTAACGTAGAGACGACATTGCGCGTGGCGCCGAAGCTGCCGGCCACCGTCACTGCGCACTTTGACGACACCCATACCGAGGAGGTGGCGGTCACGTGGAACACGGACGGCAATACCTCTTATAACGCCATGGGCAACTACCAAATCACCGGCACTGTCGCTGGCACAGCACAACAGCCCGTTGCCAACGTCAGCGTCGTCAACTGGGTCAAAGGCTCATCCGACGGTCTGGTGCCCTACATCACAGAGCCGTTCGTCAAGCTGTTTGGCCCGACCCTTAGCGGTCCGAGTCAGGGCGACTACCTGAACGACCACACCGTGATACGCGCGCTGGATGGCAGCTGGCATGTCTTGGGCATCACCAAAAAGGACGCCAGCAGACAAGAGTACTACATTGCGCACGGCAAGAGCGACACGCTGATTAATCCCGGCGGATACGAAGAGCTGCCGCTAATCAGCTTCCCCACGCGCGACGTGCAGGCCTCGCACTGCTTTGAGCACGAGGGCGTTTACTATCTGTTTGACAGCGGCGCCGACGCCGGTTATCACATGGCGACGTCAACCGACCTGATGACCTGGACAGACATTCCCTCGCGTCTTCCCAGCGAGCCCTCGACTGGCGCGCCTAAAGAGTTTGTCATCGACGTCGAGCCGCATTTCCGTGACCCCTTTGTGCTCAAGGACGGCGATCGCTGGCTGATGTACACCACCGGCGGCTACCGCGCCACGCCGACCAGCGGCGAGAAAGGCTCGGTTTCCGTCTACGAGTCAACCGACTTGTACAATTGGAGTTTTGTCACCCAAGCGCTGAAAACCGACGGCATTGTGCCGCAGGTGCAGTGGAGTACCTGCGAATCACCGCAGGTTGTCAAGCGCGGCGACTACTACTACTTATTTGTCACCATCACCAACTCCTCCAACGTTGCGACCTATAACTCGACACTGGTGTTCCGCTCCAAAGACCCCACCCAGTTCGGTTACTACGACGGTTATCTGCGCAACACCAACAGCTGCGACTTGGTCACCGTGCTGCCTGTGCACGCACCCGAGGTTGTCGTTGACCCCGATTCGAGCAAAGAGTACATCACCACCTGTGGTTGGAAGCGCTGGGTACTGCACCCGGGCGCCATGTACGGCAACGGCATTGCCGAGCTGCGCTGGGAGCCGCAAAGCAGCTACGTCTCTCCGGCTACCGACGTATTGTTCCAGGACGACTTTGCCGAAACGACCCGTCACATCCCGCAGGACTGGCCGACAGTCACCGGCGCCTGGATGCCCGAGCTGGGCAAAATGACCGGCAACTGCAGCGACCGCGGCCTGGCCGTTCGCAACGACATCACCGCCACCAACTTCACCTACGAGACCGATGTGACCATCGATCTGGCCGACGGCGCAGCGCGTCTGGCCTTCCGGCTGGACAATTCCTACCACGGCTACGCCGCCGAAATTAAGGCCGGCTCCAACAGCGTATCGCTGCTCAGTCTAACCAGCCTTACCGGCGACAGCGTCATCAAAACGGCGCAGAAAGAGGTTAAGACCGGCCAGACCTACCATCTCAAGGTGGCCGCTTATGGCACCTCCATTAAAATCTACCTCGACGGCGCGCTGGTTGTCGACGCTGTTGACGCAACATACACCAGCGGCAAGTTCGGTTTGGGCGTCAACGCCACATCGCCGATGAACAAGCCAAGTACCTACGTGTGGTTTGACAACGTGAAGGCCAAGCCGCTCAGCGCCGCCGGTCCCGCCTCCTACCCTGTCGACACCGGCATCTATTCACAGGTGACGCCCACCGTCCTTGACATCGGCTCGCACAGCGGCGCTGTCACCATTGAGTTTGACGCCACCATGATGATGAACCAGATCAACAACACCAGTCCCGCCGCCGCGTTTGGTCTGCTTAGCAGCGCAAACAACGTACCCGCCACCTACGGCCTGGGCACCGCCGGTTCACTGTTCAGCACGTTCACGGAGATGGGCACTTACATCAATTCAATCAACGGCGCCGCCCTCACCTACGATGCCGCGGTGCTGCCGACGCTCAACCAGACCTATGCTGTCAAAATTGAAGCCAATGCCTCAACGCGCAAATACAGCGTCTGGTTCGACACCACGCAGATTGCCAGCAACTATAACTTCCCCGGCAGTGGCACCTCGCCGCTCAATCGCTTGGTCATCTGGGGCAAGGACGGCGACCGACGCATCAAAATTGAGAACCTGAAGGTCAACGGCTCGGCGTACACCATGAAGAAGGCCATTCGATCCGTCAACGCCCTCACGGGACTCAACGCCATTGAAGGAACTCCGGCCAGCAAGCTCAAACTGCCGACCACGGTTTGTGTCATGCTCGACGACGGCACATGGACCAACACCGGCGTACAGTGGGACACCACAGGCTACTCCAGCGTGGGCGGCAGCCTCAATACGCTGAGTGGCGCTGTCACGTTGCCGCCGAACACAACCAACCCCGACAATGTCAAGGCATCCGTCACTGTCAAGGTCAAGACCGTGCCCAGCACGATGTCCTCTTCCAGTACACCCACAGTGCTGACCTTTGATCCCGTGTCGGGCATCGTCACCACCGAATTTGACCTGACGCTCAACGCCACAGCGCCCACGACCGACGAAGCGCTGGTTGGCATCATGAGCGGCGCCGCCGCCGACCCGGCCGTCTACAGCTCGGGCGACCTCAACGCGCTCGTCCGCGTTAAAACGGCTGTTGACGCCTACAACGTCAGCGTTTTCGGTGCCAATTCCATTACGTTGCAGACCGGCAAGCCGGTGCGCGTCAAGTTTGTCGCCGATACGGCCACCAAAACGTACAGCGTATGGATCAATGGAATACAGCTGTGCGAAAACTACGGCTTCAAAAACGCTTCCACCGGCACCGAGATTTCCCGTTTTGTTGTCATGAGCAAGGAAGACAACAATAAGATCACGGTGCAAAACGTCACGGTCAACGGTGAGTTTGTCATGCAGCCGACACCGGCGGAAATGACAGCCGTGCCAACGCTTGAGGATATGATTGTGCCGTTCGGCACCGCAGCGGAAGACCTAAATTTGCCGGAAAGCATCAACGTCACACTGGCCAACCAGCTAGTGAAAACCGTCGGCATTGTGTGGGACACCACCGGCTACATCCCGGGCACCATGGGCACCTACCCGCTAACGGGTACGCTGGTGCTGCCTGACGACGTGCTGAATGCAGCCGGACTTACGGCCGCCATCACAGTGCGTGTCGATGTCGTTCACGATATCGTTGCTGTCACCAATCCCGCCGACAAAACTGTTGCCAATGCCACCAAGCCGTCCAAACTGGGACTGCCCGAGGCTGTGAGCGTCACACTGGACAACGATGCCGTTGCCCTTGTGCCGGTCGTTTGGAACACCGCCACCTACACAGCCTCGCCGGGTACGTACACGTTGCAGGGCACGTTGAACCCGCCGACCGGGCTGACCAACACCGGCAATCTGACTGCGTCTATTCAAGTGACGGTCAATACCGGGCTGCCCGGCGCACTGTACTCCACCACGATGCCGACCATTGTCAACGTCGGCTCTCACGCCGCCGACTTCACCTGTGAGTTCGACCTCACGCTGCTGATGGATCCGGCGGCGACCGCGCCCAGCCCCGAGGCGGCCATCGCCATGTACAACAGCGCTGCCGCCGCGCCGACCACCTACGGCTCCGGCGCATGCAGCCCCATGGTGACCGTAAAAACCGAGTTTAACGTGTGGAAGGATACCACGCTGACGTATGCCACAAGAGTAAACACGCAGCAAAATAAAACCTATCATGTCAAGCTGGTCGGCAATGCCGCGACGCGCGTTTACAACGTCTGGATTGACGGCGTTCGCATTACCTCGAACAGCGACTACAAATTCAAAAACACCGGCACCTCGCCCATTGACCGTTTCTGCGTCATGGGCAAGACGGTTGACGACCGCATTATGATCGAAAACCTCAAGGTCGACGACGTCTACTACACCGAGCCGGCGCTCGTAGACGCCGTCACACCGGTTATCACCGCTCAGCCGACCACGGCAAACTACGAAAAAGACGCCACGCCCGCCGCGCTCAGCGTTGCGGCCAATGTCGCCGACGGCGGCGAACTGAGCTATCAGTGGTACAGCAATACCTCGTCGTCCACCACCAGTGGCACGCCGCTGACCGGCGAGACCAATAGCAGTTACACGCCGTCTACCGAGACCATCGGCAGCACCTATTATTATGTAGTCGTCACCAACACCAACAACGCCGCCACCGGCACGAAGGTGGCTTCCGTCACCAGCGCCGCCGCCAGGATTACCATTACGCCGGTGCTGGTGGAGACCATCTCGGTTACCGGTTCCGCCAGCGTCGCTGTCGGTGCGCCGGCCACCTACACCGCCGACGTGCAACCCACCAATGCGTCGGACAAGACAATTTTATGGGGCGTCATCAACGGCACCGGCAGCGCGACGATTACCACAGCAGGCGTGCTGACCGGCGTCACTGCCGGCACAGTCACGGTTACGGCGACTGCGCAGGACGGCAGCGATGTTGTCGGCACGAAGACGGTTACGATTACCGCCACTACGACGCCGGTTTCCACCATCACCGTCGCTGGCGCGGCCAGCGTCACCGCTGGCGCGACATCAACCTACACCGCCGACGTGCAGCCCGCCAACGCCACCGACAAGGCCGTCACCTGGTCTGTTGTCAACGGCACCGGCAGTGCGACGATTACCACAGCAGGCGTGCTGACTGCCACCGGCGCCGGCACCGTCACGGTTACGGCGACCGCGCAGGACGGCAGCGGCGTCAGCGGCACTAAGACGGTCACGATTACCGCCGCTCCGACGCTGGTTTCCACCATTACAGTATCGGGCGCGGCCAGGGTCACCGCCGGCACAACATCGACCTACACCGCCGACGTGCAGCCCGCCAACGCCGCCAACAAGGCGGTCACCTGGTCAGTCACCAACGGCACAGTCAAGGCGACGATTGACCAGAATGGCAAGCTGACCGCCACCGCCGCCGGTACCGTCACCGTTAAGGCGACCGCCAAGGACGGCAGCAACGTCAGCGGCAGCAAAACGGTCACCATCACTGCCGCGGTAACCTACCCCAACAAGATCTACGTCACCAAGAAAAGCTCGGGCACGGTCAAGTGCGTGCAGACCGGCAAGCAGGCTGTGTACACCTTCACCCCCGCCAGCGGCTACAAAGTCACCGGCGCGCGTGTCAACGGTACGGCGCTCAAGACGCTGACTGGCTATACCTTCACCGACTGCACCAAGGACGCGACGCTGGTTGTCGTCTTCGGCAAGACTGACGGCTCGGATTTGGCCGTGTTTACCGACTCACAGAGCCACTGGGCCATTACCAACATCAACTACGTCGCCGCCAACGGCATCTTCGGCGGCACGTCGAAAACGACCTTCTCGCCCAATGCGCCGACGACGCGCGCTATGGTTGCCACGCTGCTCAGCCGCATCTACGGCGCAAATCTCAGCAGCTACACCAGCGACCCGTTTGTCGACGTCACCGACATTACCAACAAAGCCAACTGGTACGGCAAGCACGTCGCATGGGCGGCCGACAAGAAGATTGTCGGCGGTGTCGGCAACAGCAAGTTTGACCCCAACGGCTAC
>JAVBPM010000001.1:0-41492 GCA_031549605.1 Oscillospiraceae bacterium
CCTCGACCCCGACAGCCTGATTGACCACTTTATCTCGCACACCTTTGTCAACAACACCGACTGGCCGGGCAACAACAACGTCATGTGGCGCTACAAGGCGGCCGACGGCGGCTATGACCCCACCGCGCCCTACGGGCTGGACGGTCGCTGGCGCTGGATGATTAAGGACACCGACGGCGGCTTTACCACCAACGGCGGCTACAACGACACGCTGCTCGGCCGCGTGATGCAGCCGGGCAGCCAGTGGCTGGCGTCGTGGTCGACGCTCTTCTTCCGCCGCCTGCTGGAAAACCCCGGCTTCAAGGCCAGCTTCATCAACCGCTACTGCGACCTGCTGAACACCAATTTCAAGCCCGACGTCATCGCGGCCGCGCTGCAAAGCACCAAGGCCAAGTACGTCAACATTATGGCCGAGGAAATGACGCGCTACCAAAACATCAGCAGCATGACCAGCTGGAACAACAACACCGAATATATGCAGACCTTCGGGCAAAACCGTCCGGCGGCCATGTACAACCAGCTCAGCTCGCTGTTTGGTCTGTCGACCACCGCCCAGCAGCGCATCGCCACCGTGCTGGATCAGGGCACCGTCAGCCTCAACGGCATGCCGCTCAAGCCGGGCGTCACGCCGGGCGTGGGCAGTGAGCCCATCTGGACGGGCGCCTACTACCCCGGCTATCAGCAGACGGTCAGCGCCACGGCGCTGCCCGGCTACGCCTTCTCCCACTTCAAGGTGACGCTTAACGGCGTTGTCACCAACACCACCGACAACCCCTACACCTTCGCCGCCTCACCCAGCGGCATTCTCATCGAGCCGGTGTACAACGAGTACGTCAAAGAAACGGTGTCGACGCCATACGCCGACGTCGCCGACGGCCACCAATTCCGCGGCACGCTGCCCGTAACACTGTCGTGCGCGACGCCGGGCGCGGTCATTCACTACACCCTCGACGGCAGCGACCCCACCGCCGACTCGCCCGTCTACGCTGAGCCGCTGGTGCTGACCGATACCACCACGCTCAAAGCCATGGCCGTCAAGACCGACTACAACGACAGCGGCGTCGCGGCCTTTACCTACACCCTGCTGCCGCCCGTGCCGGTGCAAAGCATCACGGTGACCGGCGCGACCAGCGTGACTGTCGGCGCAACGAGCAGCTACACCGCCGATGTGCAGCCCGCCGACGCCGCCGACAAGACAATACTCTGGGGCGTTATCGACGGCACCGGCAGCGCGACCATCACGTCCGACGGCGTGCTGACCGGCGTGTCGGCCGGCAGCGTCACCGTTGTCGCCACAGCGCAGGACGGCAGCGACGTCAGCGCAAGCAAGGCCGTCACCATCACGGCGCCTGTCGCCTATCCCAACAACATTTTCGTCACCAAATACGGCAAGGGCAGCGTCAGCTGCACGCAAACGGGCAAGCAGGCCGCCTACACCTTTACCCCGGCGGCCGACCACAAGGTCGTCGGCGTGCGCATCAACGGGCTACTGCGCTCGGCTACCGGCGGCACCACCTTTGCCGACTGCACGACGGCAGCGACGCTGGTCGTGGTGTTTGGCAAAACCGACGGCAGCGACGCGCCTGGCTTTACCGACACAACAACGCACTGGGCGGTCAAAGACATCAACTTTACGGCGGCCAACCAGATTGTCGGCGGCACCGGCGGCGGCAAGTTCAGCCCCAACAGCCCGACAACGCGCGCCATGATTGCCACGCTGATTAGCCGCATCTACAGTGCCGACCTCAGCGGCTACACCACCGACCCCTTTATCGACGTGACGGCCATCACCGACACGGGCAACTGGTACGGCAAGCACGTCGCATGGGCGGCCGACACGAAGATTGTCGGCGGCGTCGGCAACAATCGCTTCGACCCCAACGGCAACGTCACGCGTCAGCAGCTGGCTGCCATGCTGTTCCGCTTCGCCACCTACATCAAGCTGAGCAACGTCACCAGCCGCGCGCCGCTGAGCGCCTTTCCCGACGCGGCAACCGTGCAACCCTATGCCGTCGAAGCGCTGCAATGGGCGGTGGCCGCCAACATCATCGGCGGCGACGGCGGCAGGCTCAACCCAAACGGCCTAGCCACCCGCGCACAGGTCGCCACCATGCTGGCGCGGTTTATCCGACAGGCGCCGTAAGGCTACCAATAAAAATCCACCGGCTTAGCCGGTGGATTTTTATATATGTAGTGCTAGTCAAGCAGCTTCCGCAGCGCCTTCAGCGCGTCGATGGCGGCCTCGTAGGCGAAGTTGGCCAAGTGCGCGTCGGCGGCGGCCAGCAGCTTGTCGGCGTCGGGCGTGTAGCTGCTCTGCATCAGCCGGTTGAGCAGCTGTGCGGCGTCGTCGGCTTGCAGTGAGCGCAGCTGCGCTTGCAGCACCGGCAGCTGCTGTGCCAGCGCCGCTTTGTCGCCGTCGGGTCGGGCGAGCACCGGCTGGCTGTCCAGCTGTTGCGCCAGCCGATGGGTCAGCGCGCCGACCTCGTCGCGGAAGGGCACAAACTGCGCCTGACAGAAGGGCAAATTACCGTCGAGTGCTTCCAGCTCCATGCGCTTGGCGCGCTCGGACAGCGCAAAGGCGCCGACAAGCGCCAGCGCGCTTTTCAGCCCGTGGATGTGCGTTTTGAACACCGGCAGCCGGTCGGACGCCAGCGCCTCGGCAGCCGCATCCAGCGCCGGTGGCGTGCTGGCGACAAAGGCGCGGACAACCTCATGGTAGCTGTCCAGCCGACCGCCCATGGCGGCCAGCGCGCGCTCGACCTCAAGCGCGGCGTCATAGACCACGGCGGGTGCGGACGCTGTCACGGCGGGATGCTGTTCCTCGGACGCGGGCTGCAGCCTGGTCTCGGGCAGCCAGCGGCGCAGCATCACACCCAGCTCCAGTATATCGACCGGCTTGCTGATAAAGTCGTTCATGCCGCCCTCGAGGCAGCTTTGCCGCGCACCATCCACGACGTTGGCGGTCAGCGCCACGATAACCAGCTGCTCAAACCGTTCACCCATGGCGCGAATGACGTCGGTCGCCTCGATGCCGTCCATACCGGGCATCATGTGGTCCATAAAGACCATGTCGTACTCCTTGCGGCGCACGCACTCGATGGCCTGCTCGCCCGAGCGCGCCAAATCGGGCTGTATGCCAAACAGGTTGAGGTGACCCTCGGCAACAACCAGATTGACCTCGTTGTCGTCGACAACCAGCACTTTGGCGTCGGGCGCTTGAAACAAGCTGTTCAGCTGCAGCTCGTTGACGTTGTCGGGGTTGCCGTCGACGCGCGGCACAGTCACGGTAAAGGTCGAGCCGGCGCCACGCGCGCTGACAACGGAGATGCTGCCATTCATCAGGTCGACCAAATTCTTACAAATCGGCAGCCCCAAGCCCGTGCCCTGCTGTCGTTTTTTGTCGAGATGGAACTGCTCAAAGGCGTCAAACAGCTTGGGAATGTCCTCGGCGCTGATGCCGTAGCCGGTGTCGGTCACGTCAAACACCAGATGGCCGGCGTCGGCGCGCACCGACAGCGTCACGGTGCCCTCGCCGGTGTACTTGACGGCGTTGTTGAGCAGATTGACCAGCACCTGCTTGAGCCGCGTCTCGTCGCCGTATTGACAGCGCGGCAGGTCGACGCCGGTTTCGACAATGAAATTGAGCTGCTTTTGACGTGCCAGGAAGCCAATCATCGAGCCGATGTTTTCCACCATCTGCATCAGGTTGTAGTCCTTGCACTGCAACACCATGCGGCCGTATTCCATCGCCGACACGTCGAGGATGTCGTTGATAATGGTCAGCAGCGACTTGGCAGAGGAGTTGATGTAGTTGACATAGCGGCGCTGGTCGTCGGTCAGCTCGTCGGTCAGCAACAAATCAGACATGCCGGTAATGGCGTTCATCGGCGTGCGGATTTCGTGGCTCATGTTGGCAAAGAAAAGCGTCTTGTTGTCGGCCGCTTTAAGCGCCTCCAGACGCGCCTGTTCGGCCTCGTCGGTCATCAGCTTGAGCTGATAGGTGCGCTCGCTAATCTTCTGCTCCAAGTTGGCGGAAAACTCCTCGCGCGCGTGGATATCTTCCTTCATCTGATGGATCAGCTTACGCAGCGAGGCGTTGAGCTGCGTAACCTCGACGCTAACGCCGCGCACGTCAAATTCAACGTCCAGGTTGCCATTGGCCATCTCGTTGGCCGAGTTCGTCAGCAGTGTGATGGGCCGCACCAACCGACGCGACACAGTGTACAACACCAGCGTCATCAGCAGAATGGCCACCGAGCCAGCCACGCCAAAGATGTGAATCAGCGTGCTCAACCGTCCGTTCAGCACACTTTTGGGCACGGCCATCATTAAATAGAGCTGGTCGGAGGCGTTCTGTTGCTTCAGCGGCTGGACGCGCACAAAGGCTGTCTCCGAAAAATGGCTGTAGTCCAGCTCGCCCTCAAATTCGCTGTGCCGGGCTATGGCGTCGCGCACGCGGGCGCTGCCGCCGTCGGGCAACAGCGTATCCAGCGCGTACTGCGCTTCGCTCTGTCCGGCAATATAGGCAATCTCGCCGCCGTCGGTCAGCAGCGCCAGCTCGCGCGTTGACAGCTGCGTGTATTCGTACAAAAAGGTAAACATGTCCTCATAGCGCATGTCCATGCCCAGCACGCCCACAACCTTGCCGTCGACTATGATGGGGCAGCTGATGGTGGCGGTATAGACCGGGCCGTCGCCGTAATCGTAGTAATCCATGCTGTCAAAGAATACTTCGCCGCTGTCGCGCGGCTCGTTGTACCACGGCGCGGCGACGGGGTCATCCAGCAGCCCTTCGGTCAGGTCGTAGATTTCCTTCAACCCATCGCCCTCGCGCACCAAATCGAGCGTATAGCGCTCGGCCGTACCCATTACACCCGGCTCAAACACAACCCAGGCACAATAGAGTCGATCGCGGGCAGTGATAAACCTTTTAAGCGTATTGCGTACATTTTCAGCCGCGTCGGCCGACTTCTTGTCCAGCCCGCTCAGCACCTGCGCGGTCAGCACCAGCGAATCGGTGGCGTGTACAAAGGTGGTCTGCACCGCGCCCGACACATTATCTATATAGGCATTGAGCGTCTCGCGCTCGCGCTCGCGCGCATCGCTGGCGGTTGTCAGCGTTAAAATGGCCATCAGACCGACCAGCAGCAGCATCAGCGGCAGCTGCAACGTAAAAAACAGTCGCGAGAACAGACTGCGCTGTTTCGTTGCCCTGCCCGTCTTTGTACCCATGGGGTCTCATCCTCTCTCGGCGCCCACGGGGCACGTCGAAGTTTGTCGCAATCGTCTCACGCTCGTTATACCACGCCGTAGCAATAAAAGCAATGGCAGCTTATGGCAATGGCTGCGACAGCTGCCGTTTATAGCGGTTGGGACTGACACCGGTCGCTTTCTTGAAGGCCTGGCTGAAGTAGCTCTGCGACGAAAATCCGCAGATTTGCGCGATGGACGAAACGCTGAGGTCAGTGCCGTCCAAGTGCTGCTTGGCGCACTCAATGCGCCGGTCAAGCAGGTAGCTGATGGGCGATACGCCGTACTCTTGGGTAAAGCGGTGCGATATATAGTATTTATTAAGGTGCGACAACTCGGCCAGCGCGTCGAGCGTCACGCTCTCCTGAAAGTGCAGGTCAATGTACTGCTTGACCGCGCCGCTCTCCTTGGACAGATGGCGCGGCGGTGTCAGCGTCAGATGAAAGGTGGCCGCGCGCATCAGCTTAATCAGCAACAGATCGAGCAGCCGGCGGCAGGCCTGCTGACAATAGGCGCCGTTATCCTTCAGCTCGCGCTCCATCATGCGCAGCAGCGACAGAAAGTTGTCGGCTCCGCTGGCGTCACTGAGCGACACATAGTCGGCGCTCTCGTCGGGCAGCGCCAGCCGCGCGTTTTCAACGGCCAGCACGATGTATTCCAACGGGTTCTGCCGGTCGGACAGTTCGGTGTGTGTGACGTTGGGGCTGATAATGACGATGCTGCCCTTGGTCACTTGCAGCGTCTTTTCGCCGATGAGAAACCGGCCCTCGCCGCCCGTGATGTAAAACATTTCGGTAAAGTAGTGCGAATGCTTGAGACTCAGCCAGTCGGGCCCGTATACCGAGGTGGTGAGATAGAGCAGGTTGCCCGTCTCCATCGGCTTGTCTTCGCCGTGCGGCGTGTAACGCGTACTGGGCATGCAGTTTTCCCCTTTCGCAGCCGGTTGATTTCACTGGTCATAAATGGGTCTTATGCCTTTCCCCTATTCATATTCACCAAAAAAGAAGGGGCTGTTTAGGCAGTCTGACCACATTTATTATACCGCATCTTGACCTAAAAAGCAATATGTATAAAAAAATGAGCAATATATATATAGACGTTTTGTTGTGCGTGGCTTATGATGAATTTGTGATACGTCCATGAAAAAAATGGACAAAAAAAATAGGAGGATCGATTATGTTGAAGAGAACTATCGCAATTCTCGCCGTCCTCGCCATTGTTGCCGCTCTGTTTCTGACAGGCTGCACAGGTGAGGAAGCCACCACCACCACCGCCGCTCCGGCCACCACCGCGCCGGCCACTGACGCCCCGACCAGCGACACCCCGACCGAGCCGACTGGCCCGGTTCTCAGCGGTGAGCTGAACGTCTCGGCTCTGAAGACTGCCTACGGTGAAAACATGTGGACCGAAGTCGCGGCCGCCTTCAACACCATTTACCCCGATGTCAAAGTCAACATCACATACGACGCCAAGCTGGAAGACACCATGCCGGCTCAGATGGAAGCTGGCCAGTATCCTGACGTTGTGCACCTCGCCACCGGCCGTAAGCCTGCCGTGACCGAGTCGCAGATCACCGCCAAGAAACTGCTGGCGCTGACCGACGTCATGAGCATGACCGTTCCGGGCGAAACCAAGACTGTTGCTGACAAAATCCTGCCCGGCTTCATGGGCAGCTCGGCCACCGAGCCTTACGGCGACGGTGTCGTGTATCTGGCTCCCACCTTCTTCGGCGCTTGCGGCCTGGTTTACAATGCCGGTCTGTTTGCCGAAAAGGGCTGGACTGTCCCGACCACTTGGGACGAAATGTGGGCCCTGGGCGACAAGGTCAAGGCCGACGGCATCTCGCTGTTCTGCTACCCGACCGCTGGTTACTTTGACAGCGCCTTCTGGGGCCTGGCCAACAACATCGGCGGCAAAGACCTCGCCACCAAGGTTGCCAACTACGCTGAAGGTCTGTACGATGCCGAAGGCAAGCAGATTCTGGACATTCTGGCCAAAATCGCTTCCTACACCGACAAGACCGTCCCCGCCAACGCCAATAACGACAACTACCTGAAGAACCAGGAACTGATCATGACCAACAAGGCCCTGTTCATGCCCTGCGGCACTTGGGTTGTTGGTGAAATGGCTTCTTCGACCAATGTCGCTCCTGGCTTCCAGTGGGGCATGACCTCGACTCCGGCCGTCACCGCCGGTGGCGACAGCTACAGCCAGGCATGGTTTGAGCAGGCTTGGATTCCGGCCGATGCGAAGAACCAGGACAACGCTAAAGCTTGGATTGCCTTCCTGTACAGCGACGCCGCCATGGCTATCATGGGCAGCGACACCAACGGCAATGCCGTTATGTCGGCTGTCGGCGCTACCGCCGCTCTGACTGGCGTGGCCAAAGACATGTACGGTATCTTCGATCGTGGTGCCAAGCTGTGCACCGGTTCGTTCGGCGCCACCAACCCTGTTGATGGTATCGAGAGCCCGGGCGCCATCTGGTTCGACACGCTCAACTCCGTCGTCTCGGGCGACAAGACCGCTGAGCAGTACATCGCCGCTGTCAAGGAAGCCAACGACAAGCTGCGCGCCGCTCTGATTAAGTAAGCTAACCCCAACTCTAAACTAGGACCCAAAACGGGTGGCAGTGAGCAAAACGCCCACTGCCACCCGTGATTATTACTCGGCATTGCAATTTTGCAAAACGCACTCGGCGGCGTCGCATTACCCGGCCGATGGTTCTCTAATACCGCAACAAGGGAGGGTGAAGAAAAATGTTAAAGCAACGCGGTCGCGGTCGCTTTGTCTTTTTCTGTGTAGCACCGGCAGTTCTACTCTTTTCGATTTTTATCCTATACCCGACGTTCAACGTCTTCCGTCTCTCACTCTATAAGGATTGGTCAAACGCCAATTACGATAACATGCGCTTTGTCGGCTTTGAAAACTTTACCTCGCTCTTTCAACAGCCTAACTTTATCCGTTCCATGCAGAACACCTTGCTCATCATTGTGGCCGTCACGGTTGTGACGCTGGCTCTCGCTCTTTTATTTGCTGGAATATTGACGCGCGAAAAGGTGAAAGCCAAAGGCTTTTTCCGCGTGATTTTTTACATCCCCAACATCCTGTCCATTGTTGTTGTGGCCGGTATCTTCCGCTCTGTCTTTGACGGCGCGACGACAAGCCCCGGCCTGCTGAACTCGTTTCTCAACATCTTCCGTGGCTCAGACGTCGCGCAGACGCAGTTCTTAGACCAGAAGATGGTTATGTACAGCATCATCTTCGCCATGATTTGGCAAGCCATCGGTTACTACATGGTCATGTACATGGCCAGTATGGCCGCGGTGCCGGAGAGCCTGTACGAATCGGCCGACTTGGAGGGCTGCGGCCACATCCGCCAGTTCTTTACCATCACCATTCCGCTGGTATGGAACAACATCCGCACCACCCTCACCTTCTTTGTCATCAGTACCATCAACATCGCTTTCCTATTGGTCACCAACATGACCGACGGCGGCCCCGACGGCGCCAGCGAGGTCTTCTTGACCTACATGTTCCGTATGCGCGGCAACAACCAGCCCTTTGCCATGGCCGTTACGGTTGTCATCTTCCTGTTCTCGTTTGCGCTGTCGGCTCTCATCAACGTCATCACCAAACGTGATGTCGTTGAGATGTAAGAAAGGAGGACACGACTGTGAATAAGAAAGCGAGCCGTTTTGCCTCCAAACCGCTGATTTACCTGCTGCTATTCATTCTGGCGCTGCTGATAATCGTGCCCATCGCCTGGGTGCTGATGTCCAGCCTCAAGCCCAACGACGAGTTCTCGGGTTCGGCGTGGCGTCTGCCCAGCAAGCTGATGTTCAGCAACTTCTCCGACGCGTGGTCGAAAGCCAACATGGGCGAGTTCTTCTTCAACTCGGTCTTTGTCACAGCCATCGCCATCGCGCTGCTGCTGGTTGTGGCGCTGCCGGCCGCCTATGTGCTGGCGCGCTATAAATTCTTCGGCCGCCGCTTCTTCAACACGCTGTTTATGGGCGGCCTGTTTGTCAACGTCAGCTACATCGCCGTGCCCATTTACCTCATGGTGCTCGACGTCGACAAGTGGCTGAAAGACCTCTTTGGATACACCGGAAACGCCTTTTGGATCTACGACAACCACATCACGCTGGCCATCATCTACGCCTCGACGGCGCTGCCGTTTACCGTCTACCTGCTGTCCAGCTACTTTGCCACGCTGCCCAAGGACTTTGAAGAGGCCGCCTACGTCGACGGCGCCGGCTACACGCGCACGATGGTTAAAATCATCTTCCCGCTGGCCAAGCCGAGCATTGTCACGGTCATTCTCTTCAACTTCCTGTCGTTCTGGAACGAATACATCGTGGCCAAGCTGATGATTATCTCCAAGGGCAAACAAACACTGTCGGTCGGTCTGTCGCTGCTGATGCGTACCGACCGCTCCGCCAGCCAATTTGGCCGCATGTACGCCGGTCTGGTCATTGTCATGCTGCCCACACTGCTCATCTACATCCTGGTGCAGAACAAGCTGACCAAGGGCATGACCGTCGGCGGCATCAAGGGTTAGGAGGGTATCTATGAAAAAGACTGCTTCGAGCCCCATTAAATGTTGGATTACGCTACTGGGCACCGCCGCTGCTGTGGCAGCCGCTCTGCTGCACTGGCTGGGCGCCAACCCGCTCACCAACGGCTACAACCTGTGCTGCCTCACTGTTGACGCCTTCAAGTCGGGCAGTACGCTGGGCAATTTCGGTTTTGCGTCGGGCGAATACTTCATCGCGACAGCGCTAACGCTTATCATTGCGCTGACGCTGCTGTTCGGCATCGTGCGGCTGCTGTTCGCGCTGATTGCCTACGTCAAGGGCAAGCCGACGACACTCGCCTACTCCGGCTTCTACATTGTGGCCACGGCCGCGCTGCTGTGGATTGTCTACATCGCGCTGACCCTCGGCTTTGCGGCGCTGACGATTGTACCCTATTTCGTGCTGGTCGGCGGACTGGTGCTGGGCACAGTCGTCATGACCACGGAATTTGCCGAGGCGCGCGCCCGCGGCGAGTCAACGCGCACGCTCAAGGATCTTGTCCCCTACCTCATCGCGGCCGCCATTCGCATTGTCGCCGTCATCCTGCTGGGCGTCTGCCTGTGGCTTTGCTTCGCCGGTCAAAAAATCAACCCGTCTACGATGGTTGACGGCAAGACCACCGTCGAGTGGTCAGGCATGGTCAAGATGATCATTGGCACCTGCGGCATGTTGGCACTGGTCTTCCTCTACAACCTGCCCTTCTGGCTGGGCGACCGCAAATCAGCCCGCGGCCGCACCAAGCACTAAGTAGACTAAGCGCTGAGCCATGCGTGGTCGGTAAAAACGCGTTGTTTTTACCGACCCGTGCGCAGACCTGACAGAGTTTCCCGCAGGGAAACGGCGGCAGGACGAAGCGAGAGCATGAGCGAAGCGTGCCACCCACTAAGCGCTGAGCCGTACGTGGCCGGAAAAACGTGTTCGTTTTTCCGGCCCGAACGTCACTCCCCTCCCCTTCCACTACACTGTACAAAAGGAGCCATTACCATGAGCGACAATGCGCTTACCAAGGGCCGCGTTACGATCCCCACCGACATCGACGTCATTCCCCAAACGCTGGAAATGCTCGAGCGCTGGGGCGCCGACGCCGTGCGTGACTGCGACGGCACCGACTTTCCACAGGAGCTGAAGGACTGCGGCGCCAAGGTCTACGCCACCTATTACACCACGCGCAAGGACAACGCGTGGGCCAAGGCCAACCCCGACGAGGTGCAGCAGTGCTACATTATGACCGCCTTCCACACCGCGACGACGGCCAGCCTGAGCATTCACCTGCTTTCGGGCATCAGCGACCAGCTGATGCAGGTCAACGACCGTGACAACATCAAGCGCTGGTGGGAGGTCATCGACCGCACCACGGGCGAGATTGTGCCGCCCGCCAACTGGTCGTACGACGCCGCCACCGGCGACGTAACGATTACCAACTGCGACGCCTACCACGAGTACACGGTCAGCTTTTTGGCCTACCTCATCTGGGACCCCGTGCACATGTACAACGCCGTGGTCAACGACTGGAAGGACTTCGAGCACCAGATTACCTTCGACGTCCGCCAGCCCAAGACCAAGGCCTACTCGATGCAGCGGTTGCGTAAGTTCTGCGAAGACAACCCGCACGTCAACGTCATCCGCTTCACCACCTTCTTCCATCAGTTCACGCTCGTCTTTGACGAGATGCGCCGCGAGAAGTACGTCGACTGGTACGGCTACAGCGCCTCGGTCAGCCCCTACATCCTCGAGCAGTTCGAGGCCGAGGTCGGCTACAAATTCCGGCCCGAGTACATCGTCGATCAGGGCTACTTCAACAACCAGTACCGCGTCGCGTGCAGCCAGTTCAAGGACTTTATGGCGTTCCAGCGCCGCGAGGTTGCCAAGCTGGCCAAGGAAATGGTCGACATCACGCATGAATACGGCAAGGAAGCCATGATGTTTCTCGGCGACCACTTCATCGGCACCGAGCCGTACATGGACGAATTTGCCACCATCGGCCTCGACGCCGTGGTCGGCAGCGTCGGCAACGGCAGCACGCTGCGCTTAATCAGCGACATCAAGGGCGTGACCTACCGCGAGGGACGCTTTTTGCCCTACTTCTTCCCCGACACCTTCCACGAGGGCGGCGACCCCGCCAAGGAGGGCAAGGAAAACTGGATTTGCGCCCGCCGCGCCATCATGCGCAGCCCCATCGACCGCATCGGCTACGGCGGCTACCTCAAGCTGGCGCTCGAGTTCCCCGACTTTGTCGACTACATCACCCACGTCTGCAACGAGTTCCGCCAGTTCTACGACAACGTTAAGGGCACCACGCCCTTCTGCTTCAAGCGCGTGGCTGTGCTCAACACATGGGGCAAGTGCCGCAGCTGGGGCTGCCACATGGTGCACCACGGCCTGTATTTCAAGAAAAACTACTCCTACTTCGGCGTCATCGAGGCGCTGAGCGGCGCGCCGTTTGACGTGTCGTTCATCAGCTTTGACGACATCATCGACAACCCCGCCCTGCTCGACAGCATTGACGTCATCGTCAACGTCGGCGACGGCGACACCGCGCACACCGGCGGCGCCTACTGGGCCGACGAGCGCGTGGTCACGGCGGTGCGCGCCTTTGTCGCGCGCGGCGGCGGCTTCATCGGCGTCGGTGAGCCGTCGGGTCACCAGCGTCAGGGCCACTACCTGCAGCTGGCCAACCTGCTGGGCGTGGAAAAAGAGACCGGCATGACGCTGGGCTACGACACGTACAACTGGCAGGCTAAGAGCCACTTCATTCTCGGCGACGTCGAGAATGTTGACGCCATCGACTTTGGCGAGGGCGCGTCGGGCATGTACGCGCTGGACAGCGCCGACGTGCTGTGCGTGCGCGACAAAGAGGTGCAGCTGGCGGCTAACAGCTTTGGCGACGGCCGCAGCGTGTATATCGGCGGCCTGCCCTACAACCCGGCCAACGCGCGGCTGCTGCTACGCGCCATTCTGTGGAGCGCCAGCGCCGAAGACAAGCTGCACACCTGGTTTAGCCAGAACCCCAACGTCGACGTACACGCCTACCCCGAAAACAAGCGCTACTGCGTGTGCAACAACGCGTCCGACCCGCAGACCACGACCGTCTACACCGGCGACGGCACCTCGTTTGAGCTGTCGCTCGACGGCGGCGACCTGCGCTGGTTTGAGATTTAAGTCATTTTAACCGTTTATTGGGGGTTTCACAATGCTAATGAATACACCGGCCACCCGTTTTGCCATCGAGGGCAATCCCGTTAGCTGCGAGCGCTACGGCTCGGGTCACATTAACCAGACCTATCTGCTGACCTGCGACTCCGGCCTGCGCTACATCCTGCAAAAGATCAACACCAACATCTTCACCAACCCCGACGCGCTGATGCAGAACATCTTCAACGTCACCGAGCATTTGCGCAAGCGGGCGACCGACCCGCGCGAGGTGCTGACCGTGGTGCAGACCACTGACGGCAAGCCCTATCTGAACGAAAACGGCGAGAGCTGGCGTATGTACGTCTTTGTCGAGGACAGCCTGAGCCTGGACAAGGCCGAGACGGTCGACGATTTCCGCGAGAGCGCCATCGCCTTTGGCCGCTTCCAGTGCCTGCTGAGCGACTTTGACGCCGCCGCGCTGGTCGAGACCATTCCCAACTTCCACCACACGCCGCTGCGCTTCGAGGCACTGAAAAAGGCAATCACCGCCGACAGCTGCGGCCGCGCTTCTTCCGTGCAGCGTGAGATTGAGTTTGCGCTGGCGCGCGAGGAGTATGCGCTGACGCTAGTGGCGCTGCAAATGACCGGCGACCTGCCGCTGCGCGTGACGCACAACGACACCAAGCTCAACAACGTCCTGCTCGACGCCGCGACCCGCAAGGCGCTGTGCGTCATTGACCTCGACACGGTTATGCCCGGCCTAATGTGCTACGATTTCGGCGATTCGATTCGCTTCGGCGCGTCGACGGCGGCCGAGGACGAGACCAATTTGGACAAGGTCACCTGCTCGCTCAAGCTGTTTGAGGCCTACACCGGCGGCTTTCTGTCGCAGAGCCGCAGCAGCATGACGCCCTGCGAGCGCGAGACGCTGCGCGACGGCGCCAAGATGATGACGCTGGAATGCGGCATCCGCTTTTTGACCGACTACCTACAGGGCGACACCTACTTCCACACCACGCGCGAGGGTCACAACCTCGACCGCTGCCGCACCCAGCTCAAGCTGGTGGCAGACATGGAGTCGAAGTGGGACGAGCTGCAAAAGATTGTGCTCGCCTAGCCCCAACAGTACATAACAACAACAGCCCCGACATCACTGTCGGGGCTGTTGTGTTTTGCTAGGTTGTACCGAGTCAAGGCACCAGCGTCCAACCATCGGGCGTGTATTGGCTATAGGCGACACTGAAAGAAGTGTGGCTATCCTCTACCTGGTGCACCTCCAGCATGAGAAAGACAATCTGCTGGGAGGCGTCATAGTAGCCCTTGTGCCCGGCTCCGTAGCCCGACATCTCGGTCGACTCCACCGCCGTAAGACAGCTAAAGTACTCCTGATAAAAGGCCTCGACCTCAGCAACACTGGCTTTGCCTGTAAAGTAGGTGCCGCCTACCCCATCGCTGAAAAAGCGCGAGCCTTTGGGAATAGGCAGCAAGGCATGCCGCGTCTCGCTGGCCATTTGTGGCAGTTCAAACACCGGCATGGCGTCCAACGCCTTGTCCTCAGCCGTCCGATAGCCGAACACACCGCCGACAAAGAGCATCAATACCGACAGACCAGCGCAAAGCACCACAATCCAACGCGGTTTCATACAAGCCTCTCTTTCTCCTCTATGCAAACGTCAAGACAGCTTCAGCGCATCGCTAATCAACAGCTGCTCCGCAGCGCTGTCTGGCAGCATAATGCGGCGATGCGATAAAAAGAAGACTATATTGTCAATTTCATCGCTGAGCATGGGCTGTTCTTTCAGCAATGCGCAAAATGGCGCAATCAGTTCTGCGCAGACATCGCCTTGTTCAATCGCCTGTTTAGCCATTTCGCCGTTGTCCAGTTTTTTGTACTTAACCAGCGCATCAACAGCGGCCCATTCTTTGGCCAGCATACGCTTGGTTTCCTGTTCAGCCAGCTGCCGCTGCTGCTCGTACATCTGCCGCTCCTCGGCATCCAGACCGACAGCTGGCGTTTGCTCCTGAAGCTGCTGCTTCGGCGTCGACTTTTCGGCGGCCAGCTTGGCCTGATAGGCCGCGTCCATCGCCGCCTGTTCGGCCAAGGCCTGTGCCTGCCGCTCCGGCAATGACGCCTCCAGCTCCTTGGTTCTCTGAATGTTCTCGGCCTCCTGCGCCATGATTTTGGCTAGCTGCTCCTGTTCAAACGCCAGTTGCGCATCGTTAGCCGCTTGCTGCTCAGCGCTCAGCCTGGGCGCCGGCGTTTCAACCACGTCAACAACTTGAGGCGCGGCGCTCTCAGCCACGGTATACGCGGGTGTAAGCTCCGCCAGCTTAGGGCGCTCTTGTTCTGTAACAGCGCTCATCGTTAGCAGCGTTGCCGCCGATGCCATCGCAATCGACAGGCAAATCAAGCTCTTTTTTTTTCATTTCGGCACCCCTTTCTCAGCCGGTAATGTCATAAAACCGGAAATAACTTATACTCGCCGTTACCCACATGGACAACGCGCCACACCTGGTTCGTCGCACCCGTAAAATCCCATTGAATGACGGATGTGCCATTCGCATCTCTTCCATTGTCGACGTCTAGGTACTTTCCACTATACATGTTTTTGATGTAAAACAGACCACCGCCGCCATTGCTAAGGACAAGCGTCTCTTCATTTGTTTCGCCCTGTTCAGTATACACTCCTTTCACCGTCATTGCAACGCACTCAACATAAAGACACCACAGCGTTGCAACCCTATGGCATCACTACCGGACCCTTATCCACGCATAGTCTCACCTACTTTCCGCCACTAACGGGTAGATGCAAAGACAGTAGCGCTCGCGTACAACGGCTTCGACTGTCAAGTCAAGTGTATACGACGCCGTTACAAGGCTTTGTCGAATAGATGTTAACTTTGTGTTATTTTTTGGAAAATGCATGTCAGCGACAGTTAAATCTCCCGTACTTGCCCTGCCCCGCGCCGCGTGGTATACTACCCCCAACACTTACGACAGGCGGTGAACCTATGTCCGGCACGCTGTATATTGTCGCTACGCCCATCGGCCATCTGGCCGAGCTGTCGCCACGCGCGGTGGAGGTGCTGTCGCGCGTTGGCGTCATTGCCTGCGAGGACACGCGCACCTCGTCGGTGCTGCTGCGCCACTTTGGCATTACCACGCCGACTGTGTCCTGCCATAAATTTAACGAGCAGACCGCCGCGCCGCGCCTGATTGACCGGCTACTGGCCGGTGACGACGTCGCTTTGATTTCCGACGCCGGTACGCCTTGCATCAGCGACCCGGGTCAGCTGCTGGTGCAAGCGGCCGCCGAGGCGGGCTTGACCATTTCGCCCGTCGCCGGACCGTGCGCGATGGTCGCAGCGCTGTCGGTGTGCGGCTTTGCCACGCTGTCATTTGCCTTTTACGGCTTTCTGCCCAAGGAGCGCAAGAAAATCAAGGCACTGTTTGACCGCGTCGACGCCGCCGACACGGCGGTCGCGGTGTTCTACCTGTCGCCGCACCGGCTCGACGAGCCGCTGTCGCTGCTGGCCGAGCGCTGGCCGGACGCGTCGCTCTGCCTGTGCAACGACATCAGCAAGCAGCACGAGCGCGTCTACCGCGGCACGCCGACGCAGGTACAGGCGCAGCTTAGCGCCAACCCAAACGCCGACAAGGGCGAGTACACGCTGGTTGTGCAGCTGCCGCCGCGCGAGACGAGCGACGACGCGCCGCTGTCGCTGGAGGCGCTGTTGATTGACGACTGGGTGCGTCACGGCGGTCGGGTCAAGGACGCCGTCGCGCGGCTCAGCGCCGCCGGAACGCCCAAAAAGGCGCTGTACGACGCCGCGCTGCGGCTGAAAGAGCTTGATTAGCGGCATTTTGTATCCAATTTGTAACTGGATTGTTGCGAATTTCTGTTGTATACTGTGAGCAAATAGAAAGCAGGTGCGGTATGAAACGATTGTCATTGCTGGCGCTGACGCTGCTGCTGGCGCTGTCGCTGGGCGGCTGCGGGCTACTTAGCTCATGGCTTATCGACTATGACGACTCTGATGGCTACGCGTTTGAACCCTTGGTCTACGGCTACGTCGACGCGGCGGGTCAATGGGTTCTTCGACCCGAGCAGCTGGGCTACACGTACGAGTTTTCTGACATCAGCTTTTATGATGGTCGCGCACTGTACTATAACGGCGATGATCTGTGGGGCTACATTGACAAGACGGGTCAGCCGGTTATCCAGGCGACGTATGACTTCGCCTGCCCCTTCCACAACGGCGCGGCGTGGGTGAGCAAAGGTAACAACTGGCACCGCATTGACCGCGACGGCAATACACTGGCGACGCTGGAGCGCGGCAGCGACCTGTTCACGCAAGACTGCAGTCAGCCGTTGTTGAGCATTTACAGCGACGGAAAACTTGGTTTCATCACGCCCGAGGGCAAGATGGCCGTCAAGCCAACCTATGACGAGACCACGAGTTTTGTCGACGGCTACGCGCTGGTCGGCATAAGGCAGCCGGGCGGCGCACTGAAGTGGGGCTGTATTGACGAGTCGGGCCAGCTGGTGAAGCCGGTTACGCTTGATTTGGGCGAGGACTACATAGACTTGACTAAGCCACACGGCTTTGTGGTTGCCTCAGAAAGTGACAGCGAGCTGCTGTACTACAACACCAAGGGTGAGCGCATCTACCCCGACAACGCTTCGCCCGACAACTTTTGGGTCGACCCCGCCCCGCTCACCTTTTTCACCGATGGCATCACCTGCCGCACTGCCTACGACTACAGGTATGTGCTGCGCGACCGTGATGGCAAGCAGTTGTTTGAGAGTCGCTTTATGAAGCTCTCCGTGCTGTCCCCCACGCTGATGGCGGCCGACGAACTGCTGCTCGACAACACCGGCAAGCAGGTGGGTCGTCTGCCAGAGGGCTACACCGTGCTGCCCGAAGCCAAGCTGGGCGATGGCCTCATTCCCGTCTGCGACGACGAGCTGAACAGCCGCCCGTAACCGCCACCCAACGCCGCGCTGGCCTTGCAGCGCGGCGTTTTTTTGACCATTTGCACGATGGCGCTGGCTCTGATATACTGAAGCGGCAAAATCTGCCTTTCGACTGTAACAACCCAAGGAGGTCGCCATGAAGAAACTACGCTTGCTGCACCAACTGCTGAAAACCTCGGGCACATTGCGCCTTATCTATGGCTTTTTGTGCTTTTTTGTGCTAATCGCGCTGCTGCTGCCGGTATTTGAGCCGGGCTTGAAAAGCATCGGCGACAGCCTGTGGTTTTGCTTTTCGTCGATTACCACCATCGGCTACGGCGATTTGCAGGCGGTGACGCTGGTCGGCCGGCTGCTGACGGTGCTGCTGTCGCTGTACGGCATACTGTTGGTCGCCATTCTGACCGCCGTGGTCGTCAACTATGTCACCGAGCTGCAAAGAAGCCGCGCGCAAAAAAGCGTGGCGAAATTTGTCGACGCGCTGGAGCATTTAGAAGATTTGAGCCACGACGAGCTGGCCGAGCTGTCCAAGCGCATTCGCAGCCGCCGCTACAAGCTGTAGGCGTATAAAAGAAAGGCTGTGCATTACGCACAGCCTTTCTTTTATACGATGTATCCCTCTTTTTTCAACATGTTATATAGTATTTGAGCTGTCTCAGCTCGTGTCAAATTCTTTTTAGGATGGATGTTGCCATTCGAGCCGCCGACAATGCCAAAATGAATGGCCGCCGCGCCGCCGTCTGTGGCCCAACTACTAAACTCTCCGGCGTCGCCAAACCTTTTCAACGCCGCACTTTTTTGCGCGGCGGTCAGCGCGACGTCCTGTCGAACCAGCTTCAAGGCATTGACCATCAGCAACATCGCCTCTTCGCGCGTGATTTTGTTGTCGGGCAGGAATTTGCCGCCCGAGCCCTTGGCAATGCCATACTCCTTGGCCGCCAGCACAACGTCGTAATACCACGCCGCGGCCTTGACGTCGCCAAACTGCGCGCTGCCCCTGGCCTTCAGGCCCAGCGCGCGCACAATCAGCGCCACGAACTCGGCGCGGGTAATGGCCCGCTCGGGCTGATACTCGTTGTTTCCGGTGCCGTTGACGACCATGCGGTTGGCCATACCGACAATCACGGCGTTGCCCCAGTGCGTTGCCGTATCGGTAAAGGATGTGGCCAGCTTGCGGAAGGCCAGCACGCCGGTCGAGCGCGACATGATCACGCCGTACCGCTTGCCGCCGAGCGACACCGTCTTGAAGGGCCGCGCCTCCAGCCCGCCCTTGGCCCCGACCAGCACGGCGGCGGTCGGCGCGTCGGACGCGGCAAGCGGCAGATAGAATGGAACAAATTTCAGCAGCTGGCTGGCATCCTTGCCCGCCACATTCAACGCAAAGCCGACCGGCTGCCCTAGTGTCTGGCTCTTGGCGCTGACCGCGGCTTTGGCCACCGTCAGCTCCACCGCATCGGCGTTGGCACGGCCGCGCGTGTCGACGGCGGCAGCCGAAAGGTCAAGTTGGCCAAACGGCGTCTCCACCCAGAGATTGGCGCTCCGCGCCGCCAGCGTTTTGAGGTCAGCGACCGTCAGGTTGAGCTTGAGCGTTGTCACCGCCGCATCGGACACAACGACCTTGACCGGCGCGCCGCTTTGGACAAGCAGCGCACTCAGCTTGGCCGCGTCGATTTGCGCGGTGGCCACACCGTTGGCGACATCTAGCCGGCCATAACTGGTGAGGTTTGGGTCAACGGGCGGCGGCGCGGCGACAAACTTAGCCATAACGGCGCGGTCGCTCAGCGCGGTAAACGTGTAGCTCTCGCCTGCTCCAACAATTTTGACGTCGTTTTCATACCAGCCGTCAAACGCAAAGCCGTCGTCGGCATAGGCGGTGAGCGTAACGCTTGTGCCTTGATTGACGACGCTATCGCACAGCGCGTACCCGCCGGCGCTGTGACCAACGGTAATCTTGCACTGCGGGATGCTGACCTCACCGAGCGCAAGCACCTCGCCCGGCTCTTCCGACGCCGTGTCAACCAGGCCCAGCAGCGGCACGTCGCCCTCGATCGGCGTGGCGACGGTGGTGTCCGTGACGGCGATGTCAGCGGCGGCAAAAGCAACCACAGAGCCATCCTCCTGCTTGCGAGACACGCTGTAGTCCATGCTGCCGGTGCCGCAGCCCTTGATTACAACGTGGTACTTGCTGTCGTCAATCATCGCGGTTTTGACAAAGTTGTCACTGCCCTGCTCGGGCTCGACATAGAAGCTGCCCTGCTCGGAAAACCACGCGCCGGCCTGCTCGTTGTCCAGCGTTATGATCAGGTTGTCGTCGCGGTCGTAGACCTCCATAATCACGGGACAGCGCGCCGTATAGGTCACCGTGGTGTTGGTGATCACGCTCTGTTCAATGGCGTGAATCCACGCCGCGTATTTGTTCATTTTAGTGGTATCGATGCCAAATGTGCTGTTTAACCGTACGACTTCCAGCCACATCGACAGATTCTCGTCATCATAGTTTCGCAAATATGTACCCAGATAAAGGAAGTTGTCGCGTTCCCTAACGGCAAAAAAACCTCCCAGTGCGTTGACCATCAGCACGCCCCAATTGGTAGCCGAGCCGACTAAATCGTCGCCTTCCGGCATTATCAAAACATCTTTGTTGTATATCACTTTCAACGTAGTCTTCACCGTGGTTCCCAAAATCTCCACAGCATTGCCGACAAGTTTGTCCTTTACACTCGTGGGCTGATTGTCAAGACCAAACCATGTCATCAGCACCGACGACGCCAGATTAATGCGCTTGTCGGCCCGCTCAATGCGGGCATTAATGCAGATGTGTGAGAACAATGTAAATGCCACTTTTGCGCTCCGTTCATATTCGGGCTGGCCCGACAGCTTTCCCGTCAGCAGCTGCAGATACGTCGCAAAATACTTTCTGACCTGCGTATCGGTGCCGCCTGTCAACGCGCGTAGCAATTCGAGTGCTTCGCTTTCTGCCATCGGCTTCACAGGTGTATATTGATGTGGCGCCGGCGGAGTGGGCGGCGGCGTCACGCCGGTGCCCTTGACGGTCACGGAAAAATCGCGATAGTAACCCTCCTTGGCATTGCTCGAACCGCCGTAGTAGACAATCACCCGGAGATTGACCTTTTTGTCGACGGTCGCGCGTGAAACGGTGCCCGATCGCGAGATCACGCCGGGATCAGACGACGACCATTCGACCTGCAGCCCATAGGGGTTGGCCGTCGGCAGCGTCAGGTTGTGCGTGACGTTGCCGGCTGTGTCACCGCTGTTGTAACCGGGCGACAGCTCGTTGACGGTAATGGCCGCCTTGTCTTTCGTGGTGAGGTTGGCTTCCGTGATCCGAACCCAATCGACATAATAGTCCTGGCTTCTTGCCCAGCCATAAAAGCCCATATAGCCAGCACTGGTGTTCCACTCTTGCCACGTGTGGCTGCTTATCTTTTGCACACCGTCGACCCACACACTAACGGTTTTGCCTACATATTCAATTTTAACGGTATAGTAGGTGTCTCTTACAACGGCTTGTCTCGCCGCATCAGTATAGGTGTCTAGCCACGTATTTTGAGTTTCGGCAAGCAATGTGTTTGGCGTGGCCCCTTGTAGGCCCATAAAACTAATTCCGTTAAATATACGGCTTGTTGTAGCCGGTGTGCGAAAACCAATGCCAAGAATGGCATTATCAGCTGCATGGACGGGCACTACCTTGACACGCATTTCAACCGTGCCGTCGGCCATTCTTCCCCAGGCCAAGCACACCGGAACATCTTTATTCATCACATTAGAAACCTTCAGAGCGTAGCCGTTGCTCGCACTTGCATCGGCCACGATTGAAGCTTTGCTCGAACAATCAGCTCCGTTCACGCTTTTCCAAACGCCGACCTCTGTGCCATTCGAATAGTTTATATAGATTTCCCCCGCTGCATTCGCCTTTTGCGGCCCCACGGCCACCAACCCCGCACACAAGGCCATCATGAGCACCCAGCTGATTGTTCGCTTCATAGACACGGCTCCTCCGTCTATTGTTTTGCTGCTTGCGATGTGTTAGATTATAGCATATGATACCCCCACACGGCAAGCACAAAGGAGGCGCGCGCATGGGCAAGATCATCCAAAACGGCTTTGACTTCGTCGCCCGCGCCAACGGTCATCTAATTCGCAATGTCGACGACATGGCCGAACTCAAGCACGAGCTGATCGCCCTCAGCGAGACCAAAAGCCACCGTCAGCTAGCCGAATACGCACTGCTGCTGGCCGAGCACGTGGTGGACACCGCCGGACTGGAACGTACCGGCGCGGTGGCCGCCTGCTTTGACGCTGTGGCCGGCTGGCTGGCCGGACAGGTCACGGTGCGGCAGGCGCTGGACATGGCGGGTGCACTCAACGCCCGCGCCCGCGACGAGCGCGAGCCGGTCACCTGCAAGGCACTGCGCGCGCTGGGGCAGGTCGCCGCCACGCCGCACGTCCGCTGGCACCCGCTGGTGGCGGCCGAGTACGCCGTGGTGATGATTAACCTGCTGTCGCCCAAGGACATCGAGGCGGTCAAGCGCGAGCGCGAGCTGCAGCTATTGCTGCTGGGCAGAGTATAAATAAGCCGCTGCCTTATTCAACGGCTGCGGCTTCAGCGTGTCGAAAAACTTATTTTTTGGCACGCTGACAGACTGACAAAGAAGTGCGCAGGCAAAGAAACGCTGTCCGTCGGCGTACGAGGGTACGCTAGGACAGCGTTTCTGCAGCAAGTAAAACCCTTGTGGCGCAGCGATCTTGCCGATGCGTCGCAAAGCATTTGCCGAGAATCAAGACACAGCTTTGCGTCACCGTTATCTATTTTTTCTGTCGCTGGTTTTACGGTGCGCGCTTTCTTGACAGTCTAAAGCCGCTGCCGTTTTTCAACGGCAGCGGCTTTTGTTTAGCGCTCGCGTCTATGGCTGCACGATTGTCGACTCGCTCTTGTTGGAGTCGTGCCACTTGGCCTCCAGCAGCCGCACCGCGCGGTTGAGGTAGCCAAACATGTGCACGCTGATGTAAATCAGCGGAATGTAGAAAAAGGCGTTTCGTGTCCACAGCGTGTGCAGCTCCAGCGGCTTGTTGGCCACGATAAAGCAGAGGATAAAGCCGGTGATGCACAGCGCCAGCAGCGCGATGGTGCCCTTGCTGTAAGGCTGGCAGACGTGTGCCAGCATGACCAGCCCGACGGTGCCGATGAGCAGAATAATCATGGTCGACGTCTCGATAAACGGCAGGTCGAATAAATAGCCGGCCAGAAGCACGACAAAGACGTCGAGGATAACCGTCAGCGCCGCCGGCACCGAGTTTTCAAAGACGTTGGCGGCAAACCGGCCGCGTGGTCGCGCGTAGTTGGCGCGCATGGCGATGAAGAAGGACGGAATACCGACGGCAAACCAGTCAAACGGCGTCATTTGGATGGGCGTAAACGGGTAGGTCAGCGGCACAAAGCAGAAAATCAGCGACAGCAGCGTTGAGTAAATGGTCTTGACCAGATACATACACGCCACGCCCTCGATGTTGTTGATGACGCGTCGACCCTCTTGCAGCACCTTGACCATCGAGGCGAAGTTGGACGACAGCAGCACGAAATCGGCGGCATTGCGCGCCGCCTGACTGCCGCCGACCATGGCGACCGAGCAGTCGGCCTCTTTCATGGCCAGCACGTCGTTGACGCCGTCGCCGGTCATGCAGGTGGTGTGGCCGTTGGCCTTGAGCGCGCGAATCAGCTCGCGCTTCTGGTGCGGCGTCACGCGGCCAAAGACCGTCGTGGTCGCCACCAGCGCCTGATAGTCGGCGTTGTCGCCCACGCGGCTCATGTCGACGTACCTGTCGGCATCGGCCACGCCCGCCTTGGCGGCAATGGTGCTGACGGTTACCGGGTCGTCGCCCGAAATGACCTTGAGCAGCACGCCCTCGTTGGCGCAAAAGGCAAAGGTGTCGGGCGCCTCGGGACGGATGTTGTCGCCGAAAATCAACAGGCCAAGACAGACCAAATCGCCCGGCAGCGCTTGATTGGCGCCAAAGGGGTGCTGGCTCTTGGCCAGACACAGCACGCGGTAGCCGGCGGCGGCGTATTTTTCCACCGTCTTGAAAAAGGGCTCACGACCCGACGGAAAGACAAACTGCGGCGCGCCGACAACATAGCTGCCCTCGCCGGCGTAATACACGCCGCTCCACTTGCGCGAGCTGGAGAAGGGTATGGTCTCGGCAGCGCGCCAGCCGGTCTTGCTGCCAAAGGTCGCGCGCATGGCGGCGGCGGTGTTGTTGTCGTCGGGCAGCGCGCCCATCAGCTCGGCGATGGCGCGACCGGCCTGCTCCTTGGTGTAGTCCTCGCGCAG
This sequence comes from Oscillospiraceae bacterium, assembly GCA_031549605.1. Classification (GTDB taxonomy): domain Bacteria; phylum Bacillota; class Clostridia; order Oscillospirales; family UBA929; genus WRAI01. The sequence goes on from JAVBPM010000001.1 coordinate 24,289, forward strand.
CACAAAGCGCTTGAAGCTGAGCGTGCCGTCGGTAATGGTGCCCGTTTTGTCCAGACACAGCACGTCGACGCGTGCCAGCGTCTCGATGCTGGGCAGCGACTGCACCATGGCCTTGTGGCGCGCCAGCTTGACCGCGCCGACGGTCAGCGTCACGCCGGTCAGCACAATTAGCCCCTGCGGAATCATGCCGAGTATGGCGGCCGTCGAGCCGAGCAGCGCGTCCTTGTAGTTGTCGCCGTTGTATTGGTTGAAAAACAGCAGCAGCCCGATGGGCACAATGGTAAAGGTCAGCACGCGGATAATGCCGTTGAGCGTGCGCATCAGCGGCGTGGTTTTCTTTTTGGTTTTCTTGGCCTCGGCGGTCAGCGCGTTGGCAAAGCTGTCGCCGCCGACGGCCGTGACACACACGGTGGCCTGCCCCGCCACAACAAAGCTGCCGCTCATCACGGTGCTGCCGGGTCGTTTGAAGATGTTGTCCTGCTCGCCGGTCAGCAGCGCCTCGTTGACCTCGAGGCTGTCGGTGGCCAGCACCTCGGCGTCGGTGCAAATTTGCTCGCCGGCGCGCAGCACGACGATATCGCCCAGCACCACATTGTCCTGCGTCACCGTCTGCTCGGCGCCGTCGCGCACCACGGTGACGCGCGCTGCGTTGAGAATGGACAGCTTGTCCAGCGTTTTCTTGCTTTTCAGCTCCTGCACAATGCCCATGACGGTGTTGGCCAGCGGCACGGCGATAAACGTGGCGTTCATAAACTCGCCGGTCGATACCACGAGCACAAACAGCACGATATTGATGAGGTTAAAGAGCGTGAAGATGTTCTTGCGCACGATTTTGCCGACGCTGGGCGTGATGCCCTCGGGCGCGGTGTTGGCCTGCCCGGCCTCAATGCGCTTGGCGACCTCGGCGGCCGAAAGACCGGTTATGGCGGTAGCTCTGGGGTTCAAAGCATCGACCTCCTGCTGTCGTAGTCGCGGCGCGGCGCCGTGCGAAGATGGTCTCATTGTACCATAGCCACAACGCATCAAGCAATGCTTTTTACCCAAATATTCATTTACTTGTGCGCCGTGAGCGACTATACTGGTGGTATCTTTAGATACGTTGGGAGGACTTACTGTGAAACGCTTGCTTGCCCTCTGCCTTTGCCTTGTGCTGTCGGCCTGTTCGACCGCGGACGAGACGAAGGGCTATGAAATCAACGACCCCGGCTGCGCCTATGTGCTGGAGCGCAAGTTGCTGGTGCCGCTTGGCGCGCCGCAGACCGCCGGCGAGCTGTCGCTGGACGGCCTGTTTTTCGACGGCGCGCGGCTGTATGTGTCCATCAACAATGTGCCCGAGTCAACCAAGGCCGACGAGTTTTCCATCGACGACCGCTTGTGCGACCGGTTTGTGCTCACCGGGCCGAAGGAAGCGTTGCTGGTGTGGAACAACTTCCCCAACAAGACCGCCAACTACCTGCTGCACTGGGCGGTTGGCGGCACAGACCGGCTGGAAACCGCGCCGCTTTCGGTGACAGAGCAGGCCTTCGAGCACCTCGACGTGGAGCGCGGCTACACGGGGTTGCGCATCAAGACGATGACCCTCTATAAAACCAGCACCTTGATGACGCTGGAGCTGCCGGCCGACAGCGACGCGACCGGGTTTCACCTCGAGCAATACGAAGTCATCGGCTCGGCCGCGTCCATTGACACAAACGGCCAGCTCTACACCATTCTCTTTCCCGTGCCGATTGAACTGAACAGCGCCTTTAAGCTACATACGACTGACAAGGACAACTACGTTATTTCGACGGCCAATGACACCATCACCGCCCACTGAGTCAACCGATGACGACACAAAGCGGAACGCAGATGCTGCGTTCCGCTTTGTTTGTCTGTGGAAGTTTTTCTAGCGCGGCAGCAGCGTGACGGTGACGCTGTCACCCGGCTGCTTGCCGATTTGCGCGCGAATGTCCTTGCGCAAGCCGAGAATGTGGCAGGGCGTGCCCATTCTGACCAAGCTGCCGTCGTAGGCAACGCCGTCAAACGTCGCGTGAACGGCCACGCGGCCCTTGCCGTAGTGCGCCTTGACGTCAAAGGGAATCTCGACATAGGCGCCGTCGATGCCCTCGACCTTGCGTATGACGGCGTCAAAGCTAATTTGTTCGTTGGACATGGAGTTCCTCCTTTGGTTACGGCGCTGTGGCCGTTGGTGTCGGCGTCACGCCGCTGAAATGGGCTGGATCGCGCTGGTTGGATACAGTGATGTCGTAAACAACAGACACACCGCCGGGCGCCGTGACTGTGACGGTGCAATGGCCGGCTTTTTTGGTTTCTAGATACAGCGCCGACGTCGGCTCGTACAGCTGCGCGATGGCCACCGTCGGGTCGGAGCTGCTGACGGTCAAGTCCAGCTTGGCCAGCCCGGCTTGCGGCCGGTACACCGCCGTCTCGGCGCCATTCTTGACCGACGCGGTCAGCGGCAGCCGGGTGATCGACTCCAGATACAGCTCGTGCCGCGTCTGTGTCGCGGTCAGCGACACGACCTCCAGCGGCGGGTCGGGATACAGTTCCGCCGGCGCGGTAGGCAGCTCATAGCCCAAAAGCGTAGGCGGCGTAAAAGGCTCAGCGGTCACCACAATGCGCGTTGAGGCGCTGTGGCCGTTTCCGTCGGTCACGGTCAGCGTGCAGCTGCCCGGCTTGCGCGTCCACAACGCGCAAGAAAACGGTTCGTTGTTTGGGTTGGGCTCGACCCAAACCATAGACGGGTCGCCAACCGAAAAACGCAGCGGCGGCAGCGGTTGACTGTAGTCGTAATCGACCGCCCCGTTGCCGTAATCGACCTTGGCGCCGACAGGCAGCGACAGGTTGCTGCCCAGCTGGAATTCATAGCTGTTCTCGGCAAAATAAAGCTCGACCACCTCGCCCTGTGGGCTGGCCGACGCCGTTGACGCCGGCAGCTCGCTGACTACCGCTATGGTGCAGCTGGCGGTCAGGCCGCTGGGTCCGACGACGGTCATTTCGGTGCTGCCAATCTCTTTGCCCACCATAGCATCACCTATGACCTCGACCCGCGACGGGTGCGAGAAGGTCACGGCGTAGTCCTGCCACGCGCGCGTGGTAAATCCGTGGAAGCCGCCACTACTGCCCGGCTCAATGACGTCGCCCAGCGCAAACGCGACATCGACAAGCAACATCGGCGAGAAAGAGCTGTCAATCGGCACCGTGTACACCGGCGCGCTAAACCGCATGGCGGTGAAGGGCAGCTTGTTGGCCTCGACCTCGCTCATCATGTGCACCGGCGTGTCAGACACGACAATCACGCACGTCTCGGTGCGGTTGGCAAACGCAATGGTTAACGTGCACTCGCCCGGCTTGAGCGCCGTAATCACCAGCGAAAAGCTGGCGCCCACGACCACCTCGACGACCGTCGGGTCGTCCACTGACGCGGTAAGCGTGCCGTTTTTGTACTCGGTGCGGCTATACATCGTGCGCTGCTCGCCGCCAAAGAGATAAAACCGGCTGTAGGGCAGCACGGCGCTGTCGTCGTTCGCCACGTCGGCCGGGCCGGTGCGGTGCGTCAGCGGGTCCAGCGCGTTTTCGTTGTTGACAATCGGCTGCTCGGTCGCCGGTTTTTCGCCGGCAACGCACCCGCCGACCATCGCCAGCAGTGCCAGACAAAGAATAATGGCCAGACACTTCATTCATAATCGCCCCCTTGCCCTTAATACGTTTGTACAAAGCGACTTGTTACATCCAGTGTACGCCCGCCGCGCGAAACCGTCAACAGCGCAAAACAGCGATTGAAAAAAAAGCCGTTCTATGATATACTGCCACAGGTTATGCTTTACATAATGGAGGCGCACAGAGTATGAGTTTTTTTGAGGCCATTTTGTTTGGTTTTATTCAAGGTCTTGCCGAATTTTTGCCCATTTCCAGCTCCGGCCATCTCGCCATCATCGAAAATCTGGCCAACGTCCACGTCGACCTCACCTTCGATATCATGCTGCATTTCGGCACGCTGATCGCCATTTTTGTCGCCTTTTGGAAGGACATCACGGCCATAGTCGTCGAGTTCTTTAAGTGGATGTGGCTGCTCATTCACCGCAAGCGCTCGCTGCGCGAGCCGGCGGCGCGCCGCATGATCAAGCTGCTGTTAATCGCTTCACTGCCGTTGCCGGCGCTTGTCTTTGTCGAAAAGTACGCCGGCAGCCTCAAAAACTACCCCATCATCATCGGCTTTGCGCTGTTGGTGACAGGTCTGTTGCTGTGGGCGGCTGACAAGGTGGGTCACGGCAAGAAAAACGAGATGTCCGCCCATTTCTCCGACGCCTTTCTCGTCGGTATCGCGCAGTGCATTGCCGCCATTCCCGGCCTGTCGCGCTCGGGCACGACCATCAGCACGGGTCTGATGCGTCGCTTCAACCGCCCGTTTGCCGTGCGCTTCTCCTTTTTAATGGCCATTCCCACCATCCTCGGCGCTACCGTTTACGAGCTGATTAAGGCGCTCAAAGGCGGCGGCGAGGAAACCGGCCTGCCCATGTCCGAGATTTGGCCGCAGACACTGGTCGGTATGGTCGTGGCCGGCGTGGTTGGCTACTTTGCCATCGCGCTGGTTAAAAAGTTAATCAAGAGTGATAAATTTGGCTATTTTGCTTACTATTGCTGGATTGTCGGCGCGCTGGTGATTGTCGGCGCGATTACCGGCGTGTTGAAAACCATGACAAACGCCTAAACGTCTCGCCTCACACGCAGAGAAAGGACGGCGATTATGCCCGCCAAGAATAAAAAGGCGCCGCCGGCGCGCGGCAAGAGCCAAAGCAAAAGCAAGCAGCCCAAACAGCCCAGCCCCGTACGGCGCGAGCTGTGGGGCTTTTTGTGCTTGCTGCTGGCGGTGTTTGCCTTTATCGGCCTGATTGGACTCAAGGGCGTGGTGCTCAATCTATTCGCGCTGGGCAGCAAGTACCTCATCGGCTGGGGCACCTACCTGCTGCCGGTGTCGCTGCTGGTCTGCGCGCTGCTGCTGTTCTTCCACGGCCGTCGGCCGGTTAAGGGCCGTATCACCATTGCGCTACTGCTGCCGCTGCTGCTGGCCATTCTGCTGCAGCTGCTGCTGGTCGACGAGCGCACGGTTTGGGCATTGAAAATGCTGACCGAGTTTGGCGACAGCGGTCTAGCGCTCAAAAGCGGCGGCATGTTCGGCGGTTTTTTGGCCGCCGTGCTGGGCTGGGCGCTCAGCCGCTTCTTTGCCGCACTGCTGATTATTGTGGCGCTGGCGGTCTGCGTGCTGGTGCTGCTGCGCGTTTCGGCGCACTCGGTCGTCGAGTTTTTGCGCCGTGACCGCGAGCCGCGCGAGCCAAAGCAACCGCCCGAGCCGGCCTACACGCAACAAGCCGGCCCGCGCCGCTTTGACCTGCCGGCTGTGGCGCCGCCACCGGCCAAGAAGCCCAAGAAGCAAGCGCCGCTTGTCGACACGCTGGCGCCCGATTTGTTCGGGCAGGCCAAAACGCCGACCGCGCCACGACCCGTCGCGGTGGTGGCCGACGAGCTGCCCGACGACGAGACGCTGCCGACCGAGACCGCGCACAACTTCGGCGCCAAGCCGGCGCTGGGCGCCTATACGATGTTTGACAGCAACGCGCCGGTCGAGCGCCTGCCCACCGGCGGCGACAGTCTGGACACCAGCCTGCCCAGCGTGCTGTCGACCGTGGAGCGCGAGGCCACGCCGCCCGAGCAGCCGACGTCGGCGCCGGCAGACGAGCCGTTGCCCAAGACGCCGCCGACACAGCTGATGCACATTCCGTCGCCCGAGGATGGCTCGCCGACCTCGCCCTACCGCTATCCGCCCATGACACTGCTTAAAAGCCAGCGCGCGACCGGCGGCCAAGAGGGGCAGCGCGAGATGGAGCAGATGGCCACGCGGCTGATGGACACGCTGACCAGCTTCCGCATCGACTGCCGCATTGTTAACGTCACGCGCGGCCCGACGGTCACGCGCTATGAGTTGGAGCTGGCCACCGGCGTCAAGCTGTCGAGCCTCAGCAACCTGTCGCACGACATCGCGCTGGCGCTGGGCGCCAACGGCGTGCGCATTGCGCCCGTGCCGGGCAAGGCCAGCGTTGTCGGCGTTGAGGTGCCCAACAAGCTGGTCAACGTCGTCTACCTGCGCGACGTGCTGGACGCCCATGAGTTTACCAAGCACAGCAGTCAGGTCGCCTTTGCCATCGGCAAGGACATCAGCGGTGCCAGTGTTGTCGGTGACATCGCCAAAATGCCCCACCTGCTGATTGCCGGCACCACCGGCTCGGGCAAGAGCGTGTGCATGAACAGCTTGATTATCAGCCTGCTGTACAAGTCGTCGCCCGAGGAGCTGCGGCTGATTATGGTCGACCCCAAGATGGTTGAATTTGACGTTTACAACGGCATCCCGCACCTGCTGGTGCCGGTGGTCACCGACCCCAAAAAAGCGGCCGGCGCGCTGCAATGGGCAGTCGTTGAGATGGAGAAGCGCTACCGCATGTTCCGCGAGCGCAGCGTGCGCAACATCGACGACTACAACCGCGAGGTCAGCGGCGACGAGGAAGCTCCGCATATGCCGCGCATTGTCGTGTTGATTGACGAGCTGGCCGACCTGATGGTGGTCGCGCGCAAAGAGGTCGAGGAGTCGATTATCCGACTGGCGCAAAAGGCGCGCGCCGCCGGTATTTACTTGGTCATCGCCACACAGCGACCCAGCGCCGACGTCATCACGGGTCTGATGAAGGCCAACCTGCCCAGCCGCATCGCCTTTGCCGTCGCGTCGCAGCTGGAGTCGCGCATTATTCTCGACACCATGGGCGCCGAGGCGCTGATTGGCCGCGGCGACATGCTCTATTTGCCCCTAGGTGCACCCAAGCCGATGCGCGTGCAGGGCTGCTTTGTCACCACCGACGAGGTCGAGGAGATTGTTCGCTACGTCAAGGCCAACTGCGCGGCTGACTACAACGAGCAGACCATCAGCGAGATGGAGCAGATGGCCGAAAAGCGCGGCAGCAACGGCAGCGGCGGCGGCGACCTCAGCGACGACGCCGACGACGACCCCATTCTCTACGACGCGCTGCGCGTCGCGGTTGAAAACGGCCGGCTGTCGACAACCATGCTGCAAACGCGGCTCAAGCTGGGCTACGCCCGCGCCGCGCGCGTGGTCGACCAGTTGGAGGAACGCGGCTTCATCGGCCCACTCAACGGCGCCAAGCCGCGAGAGATTTTGATTTCCAGAGAGCAGTACGAGGAACTCATGGCAAGGCGAAGCCTGTAGCCAAACTATAAGCAAGTCGCCGTTCAGCGTTGAACGGCGACTTTTTCGCGCGCGCTGGCGGCGGGAGCAACATTTTGCAGTGTATACATTTGCCAGCATTGTCATACAAAATCATACAATGTAAGCTTTGATAACTGTGACTGCACGCTTTACAATGTTTTCGGTGAGATGAATGGGCATTGAGAAAAAAGTTCTAAGCGTGCGCATAGACAAAGAGCTACTCGACTTGCTGAAAGGCATGGCAGCCGCGGAAAACCGCAGTCTTTCCAATTTGGTGGAAACCATCTTGAAGCAAACCACGGTACAAAGCAATGAATGCTGACAGCTGCTACGTTGTCGGCGGCACCGTTGTGCCGCGCGGGTTGACGCGGGTGCTGCGCGGGTTGGTGCGACGGGGCGTGCGGCACTTTGTCGTCAGCGACGCCAGCCTGTTTTGTCAGGCGGCGGTAGCGCAGCTGCTCAAGTGGCGGCGGCGCGGCGTGACGCTGGAGCTGGGCGGTTGCGCGCACGACTGTCGGTTTGTGCTATGTGTTGACGGCCTTTCGAGCCACTGGTAGCGCACACCAAAAAACAGCGGCCGTTTTGTTCAAACGGCGGCTGCGCTGTGTGACAAAAAACTTGTTTTTTGTCACGCTGCCAGACTGACAAAGAAGTGCGCAGGCAAAGAAACGCTGTCCGTCGGCGTACGACGGTACGCCAGGACAGCGTTTCTGCAGCAAGTAAAACCATTGCCGCGCAGCGACCTTGTCGATGCGCCGCAAAACGTTAGTCGAGAATCAAGACACAGCTTTGCGTCGCCGTTTTCTCCTTTTTTTGACACTGGTTTTACGGTGCGCGCCTTTTTGACAGTCTGAACAGCCGCCGTTTTGTTCAAACGGCGGCTGCGCGTGTGACATGGCTTAGGCTTCCGGCGGCAAGTTGGGTTGCGCGGCCGGCTCTTCTGTGCCGACCGGCTCGTCGGGCGCTTCATCAGGTTTCTTCGACAATGTCAGCGCCATAATCAGGCAGACCGGCGCGGTCAGCACCAACATATAGATATAGCGATACTCGGCGCAGACGGGCGAGGCAATGGTCGTCAGCCACAATGCCAGCGAAGGGACAAACGGCAGCCAGCAGCGGCGGCGCTTAACCCAAATCACGGCCATGGAGAAGAGCAGCACCCAAAATTGAATACCGGTGCCATACAGCAGCGAGAGCGGCGGTAGCGACGCCAGCTTCACGGCCCCGAAGCGGGCCAAAAACGTCTCGGCCGCCGGCCAGAGCGAGTGCCGTGCCAGCGGGTACTCTGCGTATGGAAACTCTATCCTATCCTCAAGAACGCGGGCCGATATGACCCAACGACTGGTCGAGGGATACCAATAGCCATAGTTGAGGCACATAAAGGACTCGATATAGGTGCCGGGGTACCGGACGCCCAGCTCGGCCCACAGCTTGAGGTAGCGCAGCTTATTCTGCTCGTATGCCTCGACATTCATGACCCACTTAATCGGATCGGACAGACCCGGCTTGTACAAATCGCCAATCTCGTCTACGGGTAGCAGCTCGTTAATCGTATCCAGCTGCTGCTGTGTCATGGTGTCGCGGTGGTCGCGCACAGTGCGCGCGATCTGCTGCAGAGGAATGGACAGCGCGTGGTACGGTGGTGAGGGCGGCACTTTGAAAACCGAGAACACCAGCACATTATACAGCACCAGCGCTGCCGCTACCGAGCCGACAATGGTCAGCGTGGCGCGCAGCTGCTTGCGGAAGGCAAAGAAGAAGAAGGGTAAAAAGATGAGCAAGGCGTGGAAGCCGTTGTTGCGGTACAGCGCAAACAGCACCATGACAACGATTGTCATGACTATGTTGCGTTTCGACGCCAAATACCCCTTCGGGTCGTGCACCGCTTCAAAGACCATCACGGTCAACAACAGCCCCAGCGCCCCGAAAAGAATGTCTTTCCAGCCGGTGACTGAGTACGCGGCGTTGACGGGAAACAGCGCAAAGAACAACAGCAGCGCAACGCGCAGCGAGGGCTTGACTCCCAGCCGGCAGAGACGACCCAGCGTATAGGCAAATGCGGCCGACAGCAGCAGCATCTGTGACAGCGAATAGAGCGCCATGCCGTGATTGAGTGAGCCCATCGCCATGCCCAGCTTGCCAAACAGGCCGAGATAGGCGGTATGGATTAACGGGTGGCCGGCGTCGAGCGGATAGCCGCCGATGACATAGCTAAGCTGGCGGAACGAGTCCTGCGAGAAGTTTCCGGGGTAATAGGCCAACAAATAGGGCAGCCAACAGAGGAAAATAAAAGCCCAAATCAGCAAAAAGCTGCTTTTGTTGGCGGTGAAATAACGGCGCTCGCCGCGTGATGCGGTTAAATCGCTCTTGAGAATGCAGTCGAGCAGCGGCACCAACAGCGCGTAGAACATAACCGACAGGCCGACAATCTGCGCAAAGCAGGTAAACACAGCGTGAGCCGATGTGCCGAACACGGCCAGGCTGTCGTCGGCGTGCAGCGCCGTTCCAAGCACGGTAAACGTGCCAAACAGAAAGGCCAACAGGCCGCCCGCCAACTGAACCCTGCGCGTCTTTACTGCCACCGCGCGGTTGAGCGCAAAGCAAAGCAGCAGAAAAAGTGCAAAGAAAAAAATATATTTGCCCTCGGCAATCGAAAACCCAAACTGAGTATAGGAAGCGCTGGCCGTTGCGTAGGCACCGAGAAGAACAACAAACCACGTGCGGTGCTGCCGGCAGATTTTCTTTACGATGTCAACCATTCCATCACGCTCCCCCTGTAACACAAATAAATGCAGGCGCATTTCCATCGTCCGCATCCCTTAAAGTATACCATTTTTTGGCACATTGTCAACGCTTGTGTCGTGATGTGAGACGCTAAAGATGCCCGGCTTGCCTTTTGGCAACGCCTGTGTCATAATGGAATGCATCCATTTTTTGCCGAAAGAGGTGCCCTATATGAAACTATGCAGCAGCTGCGGCGCACAGCAAAACGACGACCGTCTCACCTGTCTTGACTGCGGAAAGCCCTTGGGCGCCAGCCTGTCGACAGACCAAGAGGCACTGGTCGAGCGCGAGACGCAGATCGCATTGGAAAAACAGAGCCGCCGCGGCGACCCGCCCGCCGCTGGCTGGGAGAAGCTGGTCGGCGTGCTGTCACTGGTGGGCATGGTGGGCTGTTTCTTGCATATTGATCCCGCCGACCATCTACTGTCGCTGCTTATCGCGATCGTACTGTTTTTCATCAGCGCGTTGTACGCGCTGCTTCCCAAGCTGATGTGGGCGTTGGACAGGTTTCAGGCGCGGCAAACACTCGAATCCGATGACGACGTCGGCCCGTCGGACACCTATGTGGTGATGCGGCTGGTGATGATTTACGGCGGCCCTGCCGTAGCGGTGGTGCTGCTGATCGCACGGCAGCTGGGGTGAGGGCGCGCGGAGATCGGCTGTCGCCGCCGGCAACCTAACGGCTGCTGCAAAAACCATTGGAAAAAACAGCCGAAAACTCGGAACAACCTTCGGGCACCATGTGCCCTGCGGTCATTCCGAGTTTTCGTCGGCTTTTGGGAAACGTGTTTGCCGCATCTGTAAGGTTTCCGGCGACAGGGCACGCTTCGCTCATGCTCTCTCTCCGCCCTGCCCTTTGTCCCGGCGGGACAACCGGCACGTCTGCGTTCGGGTCGCTAAAAACGCAAGCGTTTTTCCGACCTCGCATGGCTCAGCGCTTAGTTCGTGCTATCGGCTGTCGCCGCCGGCAACCTAACGGCTGCTGCAAAAGCCATTGGCAAAAACAGCCAAAAACTCGGAACAACCTTCGGGCACCATGTGCCCTACGGTCATTCCGAGTTTTCGTCAGCTTTTTGCCAATGGCTTTTGCGCATCCGTAAGGTTTCCGCCGGCTCAGACCATTAACACTCCCCCGTCCATTTCGCAGACGGTGTCGCACAGCACGGCGATGTCTTCGGCGCTGTGGCTGGCTAGGATGATGGTTTTGCCCTCGTCACGCGACAGCGACAGCAGCAGCTCGCGCATTTCGGCCACACCGTGCTTGTCCAGGCCGTTCATCGGCTCGTCGAGTATCAGCAGCTGCGGCGCTTCCATGATGGCCTGCGCCAACCCCAGCCGCTGGCGCATACCCAGCGAGTATTTGCCGACGTGCTTGCGGTTGTCGGGGTCAAGCCCCACCTTGACCATCGCCGCGCGCTGCGCGGCCTTGTCGGCGCGGCGTCGGATGGACGCCAGCAGACTGAGGTTTTTCATGCCGCTGTAATTGAGCAGAAATCCGGGCGCTTCGATGATGATGCCGACGTCGTCGGGCACGTCGACGTCCTTGCCGATGCGCTTGCCGTTGACCACAATCTCGCCCGAGGTCAGCGGCATAAAGCCGCAGATGCACTTAAACAGCACCGTTTTGCCCGACCCGTTGCGGCCAATCACGCCGTGAATCTTGCCCTGTTCAAAGCTGACCGACACATCCTTGAGCACGGTGTGCTCCTTGAACTTCTTGACCGCGTTGGTCACGGTTACAGCCATTTCACTCATAAAAACACACCTTTCTATATCGGAGGCAGCACGTCGATGTTCTTCTTGCGGAACGTGAGAAACAACCCGACAATCAGCAGCGCGATGAGTCCGCACAGCACACCGATGCAATAGCCCAATGATGGGTGCTTGCTTACCCCGGTTAAATCTATCATCATGAGCGACCCCCACGACACCGGCGAAAAATTCGTGAAGCTGGGCGGAAGATACACAGCGAGAAAATGAAATAACACCAGCGCCGTTGCGACAACGCCGCCCGTGGCCCGCTTGAAACGCATGTTGAGAAAGAACATCAGCAGCCCCAGAAAGACGCCGACCAGCCAGACCATGAGAAAGCTGAGCGCGATGGCTGCCGGTGGCGCAAATAGCTGCAGGATTCTGTCGGGTACAATCGGTCTTCCGCTGTGGGCAATGGAGAAATATACACGTCCCCAGTCGGCCTCAAAGGTGGCGTTGGGCAGCAGCCAAAAAAAGCAAATCAGCAGCAGCACCAGAAAATAAACGGCTGTGCCCAGTGCAATGTAAAGAATTTGTCCGACCAACCAGCGCGGTTTGCCTGTACGCAGCAGAATGTAGGGCTGGCCGCTGTCTAAAAAAGGCGCGTCGCAGAATAGCAGCATCACACCAAGCAGCATCACCAGCAGCATTTGGTCGTTGGTGGTGAGAAACGGAAAAAACCACGGCGACACAGGTTGCCCCGATGCGTGGACAACATCAAGAACCTGCTTAAGAATACTGTGGATAAACACGAGGTTTAACGCCACAATGATGTAAAAGCGTGGGTTGTTGGTCCATTTGCGAAAGCCGGTCATCGCAACGGCTAGCGGTTGACGCAGTTTATCCACGAGCCACCCTCCTGTTCACGCCACGGCTGAAGAAAAAGCCGACAAGGCCAATAAGCACGCAGAAGTACAGCACCGCATAGAGCAAGGAAAGCCCCGGGCTTCCTAGGTCAACGCCGCTTACGACGACAAGCTCCGGGTCAGCCCACTGCGGAATTGGCACATAATAATGGGCATTGAACACAAGATAATGCAGCAGAATCGGCATGGCCAGCACAACAAACAGATTGGGGATTTTGGTGGATGCCCAGAGCGCACAAACAGCATAGAAGGCGCCCCAAAGAGCCTTAACAAGGATATGACTGGCCATGTAAAGGAAGATATTGTCCTGCCGCCAAAAAACGTCGAAGCCTCGCAAGTCGGCTAAGTAGCCGGACAAATCCTCGGCTGCGTTGACAAAGGGAGACTTAAGGCTGAGGAGCCCTACAAACAGCAGCTGGCTAGCGGCTACGACCAGTGCTGCCGTGACAGCGCAGGCCAGCACCTTGGACAGCGAGTAGTTGTACGGTTTACTGCGGACGTAGGAAAATTTGATAAACTGCGTATTCCAGTCGGTGCAAAAAATTGTGGCGCAGGGCAAGGCGCACAACAACAGCGTCAGCTGGGACATAGTGCCGCTGCTGACACTGGCAAAGGCATTGAGTACATAGAGCGGGTAGTCTTGCAGTAAATCCTCTATGTAGTTACTAACATACGCCAGCGCGGATGCCACAATCGCGGCGACGGCGGTGGCCGTCAGCAGCGTTCGGCGCAAATCGCCGGCCAGTGTTCGTGTGAATACTCGCATAGGCAGCCCTTACAGCAGCTCTGCGCCGGTATGGGCGTTGATGGAGATATGCTCTGTGTTGTAGGATGGCTCACCATCGTTGTCAAGACCGGTCTCATCGCGATAGGTGATAACCCAGGCCGGCACCAGCGTTACTTTGTCCAGATCACCTTTGACGCGCTGCGGCACATACTCCAGCCTGATTTTGTCAACAAACCAGGGGCGCTTGTCGACCAACGTGTTGTACTTGTCCACCACCTTGGATAAAGCCGCCTGTGCCGAAATGATGGGGGCTGTTTCAAGAGCACTTTCCTGCCGATACGGGGGCATAAAAAAGAGGCTCACAATGCCATCGGCCGACACCGTGGCGCGCGGCTGCTCGCACGGCACAAAACTGTAGTCGTCCACGGTGCCGTGGGAAATGGCGGTCAGCGGGATGTTGTCGATGTCGGTATATAGGTAAATGTAATAGCTGTCGTCGTCAGCGGTAAAGGGTCTCAGTTTTTCGGGGCGGAACCCTTCCGGCGTTTCATTAAAGCAATGCTCGGCCTGCTGCTGCATCGTCTGATGGTCAAGCGTGTAGCAGGTGTAGCGGTCGGACAACGTAACGCCCATGGCGGCAAAAGATTCCTTCAGTTGGGCAAAGACAATCTCCGGCGTGGCAAAGCTGTGCGGCGGCTTATCGGCGTACACATCGATGTTGTAAAAGGGGTCGGAGGCACTGTCATGCACCGCCAGTTCCAGATATACGACAAGGGAGGAAAATACAAAAACGCCATTTTCGCCGACGGTAAGGCCACGCCCATCCGCAGTCGTGTACTGCGTATTGATTCCCGTCTCCGCGTCACCTATTGTCTCCGTCTTGACCGGCTGCTCATCGCCCAGCAGCGCGCGCATCACCGTTTCAGCGTCGAAGGTCACCGGCGCGCCCGTGTAGGTGGACACGGCGTCGACGTTCACATTGGCTTCCATCACAATGTCGGCGTCAACGGTTAGCGTGTCGTGGGGTTGTTGCTGAATGTGTGTCTGCTTAAAATCGCCCGGCGCGGAGGACGGTACCGGCGGCGCCTTTCGCATACAGCCGGCAGTTGTCATGGTCAGCAGCAGGCAACCTGTCATCAGTGCCATGTGTCGCTTATTCATGTGTTATCCCCTTCCGTCGAGTTAATGTATTGATAGCGCCGTCCGGCGGCGAGTACGCCGGACGGCTTGTACACCAGCGTGGTTATGGCAACCAATAGATGTAAACGGCGGCAGAACCGCTGTCTGCGCTGCCGACTTGCGCGTGTAGCACGACCTCTGTTCCAGTCGACACCGTCCTTGTATACGGCATGCTGCCGCTGCCTGGGTAACGGATTGGATTGGTGGCGTTGGTAAGCGCGGAGCCGCCCGTATTGCGAACGCGCATGATGACGCCCGATTGTGCATTCCATATGCCGTCTTTACTAATCGAGTAAGTGGCATACTGTGCACTTCTTGTTTTAGTGGCAGATTGCGATGTTTTTACATGCCCGGGGTAGAGCACCGTCGTAAACGTCGCCGCCATGGCGGCCAAACTGCCCAGTGCGAGGATAAGCACCAGCGACAGAGCCAGCGTGCGTTTTGTCTTGCGTTTCATAAATGTACCTCCTTTTTATTATCGCGGATAACCCCGCCGATGTCAACTCGCATTCAACGGCAGAGTGGTGCGCGTTGTTTGATAGCGACAAAAAGAGCTAAGTTAAACTCTAAAAACACGGTAACATTGACCAATGCTGTTGGTCAATTGGTTTTCTTGAAATGTGTTGCGCAATGATGACGAAAAAAATTGAATAATACATAATTTTATCGAAAATTGTCACCATATCGCAATGCAATAAGCCAGCATGCAAGTCGGCGCGATGATCTATGGCGCTTCTTCGTTTGTCTGCGCGCAAAAAACCGCCGGTCACGTTTGTGACCGGCGGGTGTGATACGTAGTGGAAGGGGGGGACCACTACCGACAAGTTCTTGTTTTTTGGCTTTCTGAGCCGTTCTGAGTATTCTGACGGCATAACTCCTAAAAAGTTCCAGCGCTGGAAAAAGTTTTTTTGTCAAGTGCGGCGGCGCGTGCTATACTATTTCTAATCTACCCAAAGAGGTGAACGCTATGAGCAATCCGGCCATTGTCGCATTACTGTACGACTTTGACAAAACGCTGTCGACGCGCAACATGCAGGAGTATACCTTTATCCCCAACCTCGGCCTGTCGGCCGACGCGTTTTGGGCCGAGGCCAACGCCATGGCCGAGCAGCAGCAGATGGACCGCATCCTCGCCTACATGTATCTTATGATCGAAAAGTCGACGGCGTCACGCAAGCCCATCCGCCGCGAGGCCTTTGTCGAGCTGGGTCGCGGCGTGCAGTTCTTCGACGGCGTCGAGGGCTGGTTTACGCGCATCAACGCCTACGGTCAGGCGCACGGCGTAGCCATTGAACACTACATCATCTCGTCGGGGCTGAAGGAAATCATTGAGGGCACACCCATCGCGTCCGCCTTCCGCGACATCTACGCCTGCGAGTTTTTCTACGACGTCAACGGCGTGGCCGCGTGGCCGCGCATGGCGGTTAACTATACCAACAAGACGCAGTACCTGTTTCGCATCAACAAGGGCGTCCGCGACCTGTCCGACGACGACAGTCTCAACGCCTACCTGCCCGACGACGAGCGCCGCGTGCCGTTTCGCAACATGATTTACATCGGCGACGGGCTGACCGACGTGCCGTGCATGAAGCTGGTCAAGCTCAACGGCGGCTGCTCGCTGGCCGTCTACGCCGACGGGCAGCAGGCGCGTGTGGTCGATCTGCTGCAGCACAAGCGCGTTGACTTCATCGCGCCGGCCGACTACACCGACGGCAGCCTGCTTGACCGGCTGATTAAGCAAACCATCGCCAAAATGGCGGTCGAGCACGAGCTGGTGCAGGCGCATCTGGCCATGCTGAAGTCGCTGTAAAAGCGGCCAAACCGGCATTGCACAGCCGGTTGAGATGTGATATACTATCCCCTAATTCTACATACGGAGGCAACGCCATGGCTACCATTCTCTCCAAACGCCAGCTCAACGCCAACACCGTTGCGCTGGAGCTGACGGCGCCGCGCATCGCCAAAAAGGCCAAGCCGGGTCAATTTGTCATGCTGCGCGCCACCGAAGACGGTGAGCGCATTCCGCTGACCATCGCCGGTCAGGACGCCGACAAGGGCAGCATTACGCTGATGTTTCAGGCGCTGGGCGCCTCGACTACGCTGCTGGCGGCCCGCGAGGTTGGCGACAGCGTGCCCGACTTGGTCGGCCCGCTGGGCGAGCCGTCGCCGCTGGAGGGCATTACGTCGGCCTGTGTGGTCGGCGGCGGGCTGGGCTGCGCCATTGCCTATCCGCAGGCGCACGCGCTGAAACAGCAGGGCGCGCGTGTCGACGTCATTGCCGGCTTCCGCAGCGCCGATTTGGTCATTCTCGAGGACGAGATGAAGAAAACCAGCGACGACTACATCCTCATGACCGACGACGGCTCGGCCGGCCGGCAGGGTCTGGTGACCGTCGCATTGAAAGAGCTGCTGGACAGCGGCCGCCACTACGACGCCGTGATTTGCGTCGGGCCGCTGATTATGATGAAATTCGTCTGCGCGACCACCAAGCCCTTTGGTGTCAAGACATACACCAGCCTCAACCCCATCATGGTCGACGGCACGGGCATGTGCGGCTGCTGCCGCGTGTCGGTCGGCGGACAGGTTAAGTTCGCCTGCGTCGACGGGCCTGACTTTGACGGCC
>JAVBPM010000054.1:0-9318 GCA_031549605.1 Oscillospiraceae bacterium
CGACGCGCGGGCGCTGGTGTCGCGTCCGGCAAAGCCGGCGAAGCGGTAGAGCATGGCCGCCAGCTGCTGACGCGTGACGTAGCCGTTGGGGTCAAACTTGCTGTTGCCGACACCGCCGACAATCTTCTTGTCGGCCGCCCACGCGACGTGCTTGCCGTACCAGTTGGCGTTGTTGGTAATGTCGGTGACGTCGACAAACGGGTCGCTGGTGTAGCTGCTGAGATTTGCGCCGTAGATGCGGCTGAGCAGCGTGGCAACCATGGCGCGCGTCGTCGGCGCATTGGGCGAGAAGGTCGTTTTCGATGTGCCACCAAAGATGCCGTTGGCGGCGACGTAGTTGATGTTGGTAATGGCCCAGTGGCTCTGTGAGTCGGTGAACACGGCCAAATCCGAGCCGTCAGTCTTGCCGAAGACGACAACCAGCGTCGCGTCCTTGGTGCAATCGGTGAAGGTGTAGCCAGTCAGCGTCTTGAGCGCCGTGCCGTTGACACGCGCGCCGGTGACTTTGTAGCCGGCGGCCGGCGTGAAGGTGTAAGCCGCCTGCTTGCCGGTCTGCACGCACTTGACCGTGCCCGAGCCCGACTTGGAGACGTAAACCTTGTTGGGGTAAGTCACAGCGGCCGTGATGGTAACGGTTTTGGTGCCGCTGACGTTGCTGCCGTCCTTGGCGGTTGCCTTAACGGTGACGGTACCGGCGGCGGTGGCGGTCAGCACACCGGCTGTCGTAATCGTGGTACTGCCGCTGCCGTTTTCAACACTCCACGTCACCGCCTTGTTGGCGGCGTTGGCGGGCAGCACGTCGGCGGTATAGCTGCTCGTCGCGCCGACGGCGACACTGGCGGAACCGTTGACGGAGATGGTGGACACGAGATTGGGCGTGATGGTAACGGTCTTGCTGCCACTGACGCCGCTGCCGTCTTTTGCGGTGGCGACAATGGTGACAGTGCCGACGGCGGTGGCGGTCAGCTTGCCGGTTTGGTCGATGGTGGCGTTGCCGGTGTCGTTGGTGACGCTCCATGTCACAGTTTTATTGTCGGCATTGCCTGGCAGCACATCGACGGCGTAATTTGTCTCCGTGCCGTCAATCAGGCTCTCAGCGCCGGTGACCGTGATACCGGTCACTTTAATATCAATCTGGTTGAGCCATGCCGTAATGTCGGCGTCGGTGGTGGTCAGCTTGTCCATCAGCAGCCAACCACTGGCCAGCAAACCGTTGAGACGTGCCAGTTCGTCGGGCGAACCAATGGCGGCCGATTTTCTAGCGGGTATGGTCGTCGTCAGCGCCGTGTTGAGCGCGTCGACCTTGGTCAGCGCGGCACGCGCGGCAAACTGCTCGTAGAGCCGGAAGGCCTCGTCGCGCGAGACGGCCTTGCTGTGGATACGCGCGGCGGCAATGTCGCCCGTGAAGGCGTATTGTGCCGTTGCGCTGGTGTGGGCGTCGCCGCCAATGGCGATCCAGTGCGCGGCGTCATTCGCGGGGAACGCCATCGCCACAGGTGTCGAGCCGGTATTGACGACCAGTTCGCCGACCGGCGAACCGTTGGCATAGGCCTTGAGCGTAAATCCGTCGTATGTATACACATAGTGAACAAAATCGGTCGTGTTGCAAACATAAGAGCCGACGCGCTTATAGCCGCCGCCGATATGTGCCCACAGCTCCATTTTCCCGCTGGAGGGATCACGCTCAATGCCGAAGCCGCCGCCCTCCTGCGCGCTGACCGGACACTGGTCGGCGGTGGTGGTTGTTTTGGCGTAGGTTTCCAGCGTAAAATGCGTGGCAATAGCCGTCTTAAAGGAGTTGTTGTCCTTGTAGCTGACCTTGAAGTATTTCGAGCCGTTGCCTGTAAAGTTGCTGGAGTACATGTTTAACGTGCTGTCGTAAGAAGTGCTGGGATCGGTGCTGCCCTTCGTGACGGCAAAAGCCATTGGAGAAAGATCGAGGGCGCTGGACCCGGGACGAAAGGCGACATCCAACACGTCGGCGACCGGCGCGACAACGCCGGGGTCAGGTGTGTAGGTCGGCGTGGTGAACGAAGCGCTGGTAATCGGCGCGGAGCTACGACTGAAAGAGTCGTAGGCCGTGACCACCGCCGTGTACGTGGTGTTGGGCGTCAGCCCGCTTAGCGTGACGGTCTTGGAGGCCGGCATCTCGGTGTTGAAATAAAATTCAGAGAATGTGCGGTAGGTGGCGACGGTGGTGGAGCCGTTTTTAATCTCAACCTTATAGTTGTGCACCATGTCGTCGTCAGTCGCCTGTGCAAAACTGACCTTACAGCTGTCGGTGGTAATGTCGGAAACGGTCGGCACGACGGTCGACCCAAAGACGGGCGAGGTGCCGCCGTTGCGCGCGGCGGTGTAGGTGGGGACACCTATGTTGACGATCCACGGTTGTTTAATGGTGGTCTTGCGGATAAAGTCATAACGCTCGATGGAGACCGTTCCATCGGGTAGGACGTCGCAAATCAGACCCTCTTGCACAAAGGCGGCGTTTTTGGGTATATTGCCGTCGTTCAGACCTTTTTCCAGCTCCATATAGTCGACGCCACCGTCGTTAACGGCGGTAAAGCCACCCTGGAAAATGGAGCGCTCGTCGGCAATGGAGTAATGCGAGTGGCCGGAAAAATAAATGGAATGGCTGTAGTTGATTAGTACATTGTTGAGGTCAGAGACGCCCCAGGCATCGCTGCCGCCGATGGTAAAGGAGCCATACACCGTATTGCTGACCGGAATGTGGCCAAAGACAAACAGCGGCTTGCCGGGGTGCGCCTCCGTGGCGTCCTCCATTTTTTGGGCTAGAAAAGTCAGCTCGTCCCAGCGGGCTTTATAACCGCTGTAGTCGTTTTGGCTGACGGTTATGAACGGATAGCCCTTGATGGTAATGTACTGGTTGAGCGACTGGCCATACACGTCGGTGAAGTACTGGCGTGCGTTGTTATAGTTGTAGTTGTCGCTCATCATGTCGTGGTTGCCCAGCAGCACATAGCATTCGATGCCCTTAGGATCCAACTGCTCGTCAATCAGCATTTTGAGGTTTTGGTGCTGGCTCTTAGCGCCCCACTGGGTTAGGTCGCCGACGATAAACACGGCGTCAAGCTTTGGCGTCATTTCGGCCAATTGCTTCAGCACGGCGCGCACGCGGTCGACCGAGGGCGCCGAGGTCTCGGATGCCTCGTCATGACCGAGATGCGTCTCGGAAATGACGGCGAAGCGAGGCAATGTCGACTCAGCCTGCGCTGTCAGCACAGGAACGCCCGAAATGGGCAGGAGACTGCACAGCAGCAGCAACGTCAGAATAACGCTGATGGTGCGTTTGCGGGTGGATAACATAAAAAGCCCTCCTTCTGTGCGCGTTGGCGCGCCTTCTTTTTCGCGGTCAGTATATCACTGGGTGTGGGCGAATACAACAAATTTCAGAGAATTGCATGCCGCATTGTTGTGAAAATAAACAACCCGCCACCGCGCATGGCGGTACGGGTTGTTGCGTTGTCATTATGGTGTTGTCAGGGCGTCGACCAGTCGGTTGATTTCGGCTGAAAGGGCGGCGTTTTGCCGCCAGTCGGCGGGCGACAAATCGTCAGTGTCGGGTAGAACGATATGACCACGTGCATCGGCGTGCAGCACTGACAGCAGGCGATTGGCGGTGGCCAGCGCGGTGTCAAAGGGTCCTGTGCTACCGGCCGTGAGCAGCACGGCGCCGACGCGCCGCTTAGCGGTCAGCGGTTCGCGGTTCAGCCGATACCGCGCCGCCCAGTACACCTGCAACCGGCTGGCCCATTGCAGCAGTGAGCCGGTCAGCTCGCCAAAATGAACGGGTGACGCCAGCACAATGGTGTCTGCGGCGTTTATCGCGTCATAGACAGCGGTCATGCCGTCGTCGATAACGCAGCGAGCGGTGTGCCAACAGGCGCGGCAGTCATTGCAGGGCGCGATACGCGCGGTGTAGGTGTCGACAACAGTAGCTGTGCCGGATAGCCTGCGCTCGAGTGCGTGGAGCAGGGTTGCCGTATGGCCGTTGGAACGCGGCGAACCATTGATGATCAGCGTATTC
Organism: Oscillospiraceae bacterium; assembly: GCA_031549605.1. Taxonomy (GTDB): domain Bacteria; phylum Bacillota; class Clostridia; order Oscillospirales; family UBA929; genus WRAI01. The sequence goes on from JAVBPM010000054.1 coordinate 4,049, forward strand.
ACCCGACTTAAACCTCTTGCAGCAGCAACGCGCTGTAGGCGGGTAGTTCAACCGTCAGCAGGCCGTCGTCGGCGCAATAGTCTGCGCCGGTTAGCAAATCCTTGGCGTGTTCCAGCCATGGCAGCTGTACGGGTTTTGGCTGGTCGCTGTTGTTGGTCAGCACGGTCAGTGTTGCGCCGTCCAGGCTGCGCGAGAAGCAGAGTACGGCGTCGCCGCAGTCGTGGTAGGCGATGTCGCCTTGTTGCAGTGCGGCATGGCTACGACGCAACTGACCCAGCAGTCGATAATGTGCCAGCAGCTCGGCGTCCTCGCGACCCCACGGATAGGTGGCGCGGTTGAGCGGGTCTTCGTAGCCCTCCATGCCGGCCTCGTCGCCATAAAACAGGCAGGGCGAGCCGGGAAAGCAGTAGAGCAGCAATGAGCCCAGCTTGAGTCGCGAAACGGCCAAGCGGCGCTGGTCGTCGCTCAAGCGCCGGTGGGCGCGGTCGGTTTTGCTGCCGGTGTAGTCGTCGGGTGAGGCTCCCAGCACCGTCAGCACGCGCGGCGTGTCGTGCGTGCCGAGGAAATTCATGGCACTGTAATAGGCGCTGTGCGGGTAGTTTTCGCGCAGGCTCTCCATCTGGGTTTGAAAGTCGGCTGATGAGCCGCCCAGCAGGTAGTTCAGCAGCGCGTTGCGCAGCGGGTAGTTCATCACACCGTCCAGCTCGTTGCCGTCAAAGTATTTGCGGCGCTGGCCGTAGGCTGTCTTGTTGCTGGCGTCTTCCCACACCTCGCCGATGATCACAGCGTCCTTTTTCTCGTCCCGCGCGGCGGCGCACAGCCGCGCGACAAATTCGTCGGGCAGCTCGTCGACGACATCCAGTCGCCAGCCGTCGGCACCGGCTCGGAGCCAGTGGCGCACGACGCCGGGGTCGTCGAAGAGAAAGCGACACAGGCTTTGGCTGTGCTCGTTGACCTGTGGCAGCGTGTAAATGCCCCACCAGCTGGCATAGTCGTTGGGCCAATGTCGGAAGTCGTACCAGTCGAGATAGGGCGATTGCTGCGATTGGTGCGCGCCCAGCTCGTCGTAGCTGCCGCGTCCGTTAAAGTAGCGGCTGTCGTAGCCGGTGTGGTTGAACACGCCGTCGAGCAGCACGCGCAGTTTGCGCTTTCTAGCTGCGGCGCACAGCTGCTCAAACTGCTGCGACGTGCCGAACAGCGGATCAACATTGAGGTAGTCGGCCGTGTCGTAGCGGTGGTTGGACGCCGCCTCAAAAATGGGGCTGAGGTAGATGGTGTCGACGCCCAGCGAGGCGATGTAGTCCAGCTTTTCCGTCAGTCCGGCGATGTTGCCACCAAAAAAGTCGTTGTTTAGCACCTCGCCGTGTTCATTGGGCAGGAAGTAGGGCTGCTCGTTCCAGTCGGTGTGCAGCCAGCGACTACCAATCATGCCGCTGACATCGGGCAGCGCGCCGCTGCGGGCAAAGCGGTCGGGGAAAATGTGGTAGGTGACGCCGCGACCAAACCATTCGGGCGTTTGTTGCTGTTGGTAGACCGTCAGCTGGTAGCCTTTGGGCGTGTCGGACACGGCGCCCTCGCCGCCGGTGCTTTGCTCGTTGTTGCCGTAATAGAAGGGTGCGCGGTCGCCGCGCTCAATGCGAAAGCAGTACCACACCAGCCCCAGCAGCCCGTCGGTGGGCAGGCTGCCGGTATAGACGTCGTGCTGACGCTCGCAGCCTTGCCAGCGTAGCGGCACCTCAAAGCGGCGCTCCTGTCGCTCGACAAAGACTTCCAGCACCACGCGCTGCGCACCCCAGATGCGCGGCGGCATAAAGGTGAGGTCGAGCGTCTGGCCAGTGGACAAAGCGCCAAAGGGACGTCGGTAGGCAACGTCCCTTGAATCAAAGATTTTGATGTCGCCGCGGTTCATCGTACCTTAGCGCCCGGCGTCATACCAGCCGGTGCCTCGACGATGCGGACGTTGTCGTCGCCCGTTTCAGCGCACAGAATCATGCCCTGGCTCTCCACGCCGCGCAGCTTGGCCGGTTTGAGGTTTTTGACCAGCAGCACGCGCTTGCCGACCAGCTCGTCGGGCTTGTAGAATTTGGCGATGCCCGACACGACCTGTCGCTTCTCACTGCCGACGTCGAGTTGCAACAGCAACAGCTTGTCACTCTTGGGCACCGGCTCGCAGGATAGCACCTCGGCGACACGCAGGTCGCACTTGGCAAAGTCGTCAATGGCGATTTCGGGCAGGTCGTCGTAGACCTTGGCGGTCGGTGCCGCCGGTTGGGCAACCTCTTTGGTCAGTGTCAGCGGCGACACGTCGGTTTTCACGTCAATGCGCGGAAAAAGCGCCTCGCCCATTACGACGGTAAAGCCGTCGTCGGCGCTGAGGTGGCTGACGCACTGCCAGTCGACCTGCGCGGTCGTCAAGCCCAGCTGCGCCAGCAGCTTGTCGGCTGCGGCGGGGATAAAGGGCTGCACCATCACGCCGACCGCCTTGAGACAGGCGCACAGCGTACGTAGCACCGTTTGCAGCTCGGTGGTTTTGCTGTCGTCGCGACCCAGCACCCACGGCTGCGTCTCGTCAATGAATTTGTTGGCGCGGCTAACCAGTTTCCAGCACTCGGCCATGGCGTTGGGCACGTTAAAGCCCTCCATTTGCGCGCTGTAGGTGTCGGCGACACTGGCGGCAAAGGCGGCGATGTCAGCGTTGACGGCATCGGCGGGCAGTGTGCCGCCGTAATATTTTTGCACCATGGACACGGTGCGCGACAGCAGATTGCCCAAATCGTTGGCCAAATCGCTGTTAATACGCTCGATAAAGCGCTTGTGGCTGAAGTCACCGTCGGAGCCAAAGGGCATCTCGCGCAGCAGGAAGTAGCGCAGCGCATCGACGCCGTACTTGTCGGCGTAGACGACGGGGTCGACGACATTGCCCAAAGACTTGCCCATCTTTTGACCCTCGGAGGTCCACCAGCCGTGGCCGTAGACTTGCTTGGGCAGCGGTTGATCCAGCGCCATCAGCATGATGGGCCAGATGATGGTGTGGAACCGAATGATTTCCTTGCCGACCAGATGCAAATCGGCCGGCCAGTACTTGTCAAAATCGGCGTGGTCGGCTTGCCCGTAGCGCATGGCGGTAATGTAGTTGGATAGCGCGTCAATCCACACGTAGATAACGTGCTTGTCGTCAAACGGCACACGCACGCCCCAGTCAAAGGTGGTGCGCGACACACAGAGATCCTCCAACCCCGGCTTGAGGAAGTTGTTGAGCATCTCGTTTTTGCGGCTGGGTGGCTGGATGAATTCGGGATGGGTCTCGATGTATTCAATCAGGCGATCCTGGTACTTGCTGAGCTTGAAGAAATAGCACTCCTCTTTGGTCAGTACGACTTCGCGGCCGCAGTCGGGGCACTTGCCGTTTTTGAGCTGCGACTCGGTCCAAAAGGACTCGTCGGGCGTGCAGTACCAGCCCTCATAGGCGCCCTTGTAGATGTCGCCTTGGTCATACAGGCGCTGAAAAATCTGCTGCACCGCCGCCTCGTGGTAGTCGTCGGTCGTGCGAATGAAGCGGTCGTAGGAAATGTCGAGCAACGTCCACAGCTCCTTGATGCCGGCGACAATGTTGTCGACGTAGGCCTTGGGCGTGGTGCCGTTTTTCTCGGCTACCTGCTGGATTTTTTGACCGTGCTCGTCGGTGCCGGTCAAATACATAACGTCAAAGCCCGTCATGCGCTTGTAGCGCGCGATTGCGTCGCATATCAGCGTGCAGTATGCGTGGCCGATGTGCAGGTTGTCGGACGGGTAGTAGAGCGGCGTGGTGATGTAGAAAGTCGGTTTGGTCATGGATACGCCTCCTTCAATGACGGTGATAGTTAGTATACCACAAAATCTTGACCGCTTGCAAGCACGGTCAACTGTGGTATAATGACCGCCGAGAGGATGGGGTTTGTGAAGTTTCTTAAAAACTCGTCGCTGGGTCACGTGTTGGCCATTGTGACGGTGGTGATATGGGGTACGACCTTTGTGTCAACCAAGGTGCTGCTTAACGACGGCTTACAGCCGCTGGAGCTGACGATCTATCGCTTTGCCATCGGCTATGCCGTGCTGTGGCTGCTGCATCGCAAGCAGCACCGGCCGGTGTCGCTGCGCTGGGAGCTGATGGCGGCGGCGGCGGGGTTGTGCGGCGTGACCGGCTATTTTATCTTGGAGAATGCGGCGCTGGCGCTGTCGCCGGCTGCCAATGTGTCGATTGTCGTCAGTGCCGCGCCGATTTTCACGGCGTTGTTCGCCTTTTGGGTGTTGGGCAGCGGCGAGAAGCCGGGTTGGCGGTTCTTTGCCGGTTTTGTGCTGGCCTTGGGCGGTATCGCGCTGGTGGCCACCAACGGCTCGGCGGCGCTGGCACTCAATCCGGCGGGCGACCTGATGGCGCTGGCCTGCGCGGCGTTATGGGGCGTCTATGCCGTATTGACGCAGTTGCTGCTCAAGTCGGGCGAGAACGTGCTGTTTGTCACGCGACGCATCTTTTTTTACGGGCTGCTGTGGGCGATACCGGCGGTTTTGCTCTTTGACACCCATTTTAACTGGACGGTGCTGCTGTCGCGGCCGACCATTTGGCTTAATGTCATCTATTTGGGACTGTTTGCCTCGGCGCTGAGCTATGTGACATGGCACAAGGCAACGCATCTGCTCGGCGCGGTTAGCACCAATGTGTATATCTATATTATTCCCGTCGTGACGCTGTTGACCGGCGCGGTGGTGCTGGGCGAGGCGATTACCCTTGGCGCGCTGTGTGGGCTGTGCTGCATCGTGCTGGGGTTGGTGCTGAGCGAGAAACGGAAACGCTAGTTGAGAAAACGGAGCAACAAAGGCCCGCCCGCTGCCAACGGCAGCGGGCGGGCCTTTAGTTGCTTATCGCTTGTCGCCGGGTTTACTTACCCCGCAGTTTGCAGTAGCGGGTGACAACCGCCGCGACTTCGCCGCGCGTGGCTGTGCCCTTCGGGTTGATCTTACCGTTCGAGCCCCCGATGATGCCCGACGCTACCGCCCACTTCATGGCGGGCTGCGCGAAGCCGGTCACCTGGTCGCCGTCCGTAAAGCCGGTCAGCGCCTTGCTTGCGCTCGTGTCGGCCTTGGCGTACTTCGCGTAGCGGTACAGGAACGTCACCATTTCTTCGCGGTTTATCGTGCGGTCCGGCGCGAACAGGTCATTGCCTATGCCGCCGACAATGCCGGTCTCTTTGCCCCACGCTGACGGGGCGCAGAAGTAGTCGTCCGATTCCACG
>JAVBPM010000065.1:0-19890 GCA_031549605.1 Oscillospiraceae bacterium
GTAAACGACAGATCGAGGATATAATCCTCAAGGTCGTAGGACGAAAACTGTCCCGGTGCTACGTTCTGAAAGTCGACATTCGTAATAATCTGTTCTTTGAACCTCGCCAGCGTGTAGTTGGCATTGATCGTCGTGTTTATACCCATACCGTCCAGCATCGCCTGCACGTCGGCACTGCCCCATGTCCATGTGCCCGACCAGTCGTGATCGGTTTCCGTCTTCACCACCACATACAACGCGCGGAACTCCGCCAGCCATTGCGCCGGCGTCTTCGCCGGTGCCGTGATCGCGTTGACAAACATCTGCACGTTGGTGATGGAAATTTTCGATTTGATCTTGCTGGGCGTCAGCAGATAGGACGAACCGCTGGCCGCCGCCACATTGCCCAGCGTGGCGTCGCTGACAATCAATTCCTTGAATCGCGCCAGCGTGTAGTTGGCGTTGGTTGTTGTATCGATGCCCATGCCGGCCAGTATCGCCTGCACGTCGGCGCTGCCCCACGTCCAAGCGCCGGCGCCGGTATCGGGAGCATCCAACCCAGAGACGACAAACAGGTTGCGCAGCATGGTCAGGTAGTCATTCTGCATCGGTACGATGCCGTCGACAAAGTTCTGCACATTGGCAATGGTAAACTTGCTGTCCAAAATGGCCTTGGCCAGCAGATACGACGAACCGTTACCCGCGGCAACATTACCAAACAACGGGTTGGTCACAATCTGTGCTTTGAAATTGTCGACCGAGAAATAGGGGCTGTTGCTGTAGGTAATGCCCATGCCGTCCAAAATAGCCTTAATATCGGCGTCGCCCCATGTCCACGTACCACGGCCGGTGTTGGCATTTTCCGTGCCGGCCACAACGTACAGCGCACGCAGCTGCGCCAAATAATCAGCCGCCACCAGCGGTCGCGCCGTCACTGTAATGGTAACGTCCTTGACATAGTTCTTGTTAAGCCCCTTGCCGTTGACAATCGTCGCTGTCACGACAATCGTGCCGGCAGACGGCGGCGTGAACTTGCCGCCGACAATGGCAGTAGCGCCGGTCGTTCCGGCGTCTTTAATTGACCAGACGATGGTCTTGTTGGTGGCATTGCTCGGCGCAACGACCGCAGTGCCCAAATTAACTGCCGCTTCCGATACGCCCGCTGTCGGCACGCCGGTGATGCCGGTAACCGCCACAATGGGTGACGGCTCGGTGATTGTCGCGCCATTCTTACCGCCGCTATATGTAATTGAGCCGATGGTAACCGAAGCGCCCGGCGCGAGTACCAACGTGCCCACGCTGACACTGGGATCAAACACCGCTCCGGGAAAATTAACCGTAACCTTGGTCACCCTGTCAATGCCGCTAAACGCAACGTCGGCTTTGGCGTCATTGAGAATCAGTTGATCAACCGGCCCACCGAACAGCGTGACCGGTGCCGACGCGTCGATCGACACCGTGCCCATCTTGCCCTTCAGCGTTACGGCAGCATCAGAAAAAACCTTAACGCGATCCAGCTTGTCAAAGGTCACAGTGCCGCCGTTCATGACATTGACGTCACCTGTCGCTTTGACATTGGTCAGCTTCGTGGTGCCCGTGGCGCCCGGCGAAATGTAGAGACTGCCTGTGATGTTCAGGTTGCTGACCGACTTGTTGGCCGCGTTAATGAGCAGGCTCTTGCTGACACTGGTGTTGTTCAGCGCCGGCCCAATCAGCGTAGCCAGAATATTATTGAGAATTTTAACAGCCTCGGCACGCGTCAACGTACCTTGCGGGTCAAACTTGTTGCCCGGCTTGCCATTGATGAAGCCCTTGTTCTGCAGCGCCGCCAGCGGCCCCTTGGCCCATGACGACACAAAGTCTTTGTCGGCAAACTTCAACGCCTCTGTCGACGAAGGAATGCGGAATGCGCGGGCAATCATAACCACCGCTTCCTCGCGCGTCACCGCGGCGTTAGGGCGGATCATCCCGCCGCTGCCGGTCAGCACGCCGGCGGCAACCAGCTTGAGCACAGCCGGTGCAAACCAGTCTGTCGTTTTGATGTCGCTAAACTTAGCCGCACTCTTGGTCTGGTATTTGAACACATTGTCAATAACCGTCGCAAACTCGGCGCGCGTGATACGGTCGTCGGGACGGAACTTCCCGTCCGAACCGTTCAACACCTTCAAGTCCGACCATTTTTCAATGGCGCTATCGGCCCAGTGGCCGTTGGTGTCAGAAAAATCAATCGCAAAGCCCGGCAGTGCCAGCTGACAAAACAGCAGCAGAACCAACGACAGCGAAACGGCAATTTTTCTCGTCTTTTTCATAAATAATGCGCACCTCCAACAGTTTTTGCGCCCCACCGCTATCGGGTGAAGCCGTGCAATAGGTCAAGCTATATAGTAACACTGCGCTTTCACCCTGTCTACCTCTCAGAAGCGACTTTTTTCTTGCAAGCATCGTCGGTCACGCCGTCATTCACACACATTTTCCAATGATTTCCAAAACGACGGCAATTTTGCAGCGCGTCTTAAAATGGGTGCGGCAATCAGCCTTTGCATAACAATTGTATAATCAAACCCAATTGCTGGGGTCAGGTCATATTATAGTGAATAATATGCACACGCAATGCCTCACTATATCACACTAAAATAAAGTAACAACGCAAGCTAAACATGAAATAAATCCGTCATAAATCTATCAAGACCTCGTCAACACCCAGTTTGTTTGCAGCCATCCAAACAACTACTTGCAAAACAGCAACACCAACAACGCCAATCGAGAAAAAAGCGCCAAAACAAAAAAACAGCCTTGACATACTTGTCAAAGCTGTGCTACAATCCTATATTGTCCAACCATGTGCGTTCGGCAGGCAACAGTGAACCAAATATAGTATAGCAGAATACGACACGGTTGACAACACCAATCACCGCATTGCGAACAACGCACCCACGCGTGTCATACAAGATTCTTTAGGAAACGGAGTGATTGCGAACATGGCGAACGAACAGGTCAACGTCAAAGACATACAATACGGCCGAACGTTGCGCAAGAGCTACTCTCGTCTTGACGAAGTGCTCGAAATGCCCAATCTGATCGAGGTACAAAAGGACTCGTACCAATGGTTCCTCGACATTGGACTGCACCAGGTATTTAAGGATGTCAGCAGCATCAGCGACTACACCGGCAACCTCGAGCTCAGCTTTATCGACTACACGCTCGAGCGCACCCCCAAGTACCCTGTCGCCGAATGCAAGCTGCGCGATGCCACCTACGCCGCACCGCTCAAGGTACGCGTGCGCTTGCGCAACAAGTCGACCGAGGAAATTAAAGAACAGGAAATCTTCATGGGCGATTTTCCGCTCATGACCGAGAGCGGCACCTTTATCATTAACGGTGCCGAGCGCGTCGTTGTGTCGCAAATCGTGCGCTCGCCCGGCGTGTACTTTGACGGACAGGCCGACAACAACGCCTCCGGCCTCTACAGCGCCACTGTCATCCCCTACCGCGGCGCCTGGCTGGAATACGAAACCGACCTCAACGACATTTTCTATGTCCGTATTGATAAAAACCGTAAGCTGCCGGTCACGGCACTGCTGCGCGCCATCGGCATGAAAACCGACGCTGAAATCAAAGAGTTCTTCGGCGAGGACGCGCGCATTCTGGCGACGCTGGAAAAAGACCCGTCGCACACCGAGAAGGAGTCGCTCGAGGAAATCTACCGCCGCCTGCGACCCGGCGAGCCGCCCACGGTTGAAAGCGCGCAAACGCTGCTCAACAATTTGTTCTTCGACGCCCGCCGTTACGATTTGTCCAACGTCGGCCGCTACAAATTCAACAAAAAGCTGTCCATCGCACCGAGACTGACCGGCAAGACACTGGCGCTGCCGGTGTCCGACCCCATGACCGGCGAAATCCTGCACGACGCCGGCGAAACGCTGTCGCGCGAGCAAGCGCGCGATCTGGAAGCCCGTGGCGTTAACGATGTCACCATCGAGGTCGAGGGCAAGCTGGTCAAGGTCATCGGCAACGGCATGGTCAACATGCAGGGCTTTGTCGACGTCGACGTCGAGTCGCTGGGCATCCGCGAAAAGGTCAACTTCCGCGTGCTTAAAGAAATCTTGGAGTCGGGCGAAGACCTGACCGTCGCCGTGCAGGACCGCATGGCCGACCTCGTGCCCAAGCACATTCTGCCGCAGGACATCTACGCGTCAATCAACTACCTCAACTGCCTTGCCAACGGCGTGGGCACCGACGACGACATTGACCACCTCGGCAACCGCCGTCTGCGCAGCGTCGGCGAGCTGCTGCAAAACCAGTTCCGCATCGGCTTCTCGCGCATGGAGCGCGTCATCCGCGAGCGCATGACCATTCAGGATCTCGACATCGTCACGCCGCAGTCGCTGGTCAACATTCGACCCGTCAGCGCCGCGATCAAGGAGTTCTTCGGCTCGTCGCCGCTCAGCCAGTTCATGGACCAGCCCAACCCGCTGGCCGAGCTGACACACAAGCGCCGTATGTCGGCGCTCGGCCCCGGCGGTCTGTCGCGTGAGCGCGCCAACTTTGAGGTGCGTGACGTTCACTACAGCCACTACGGTCGTATGTGCCCCATCGAGACGCCGGAAGGTCCCAACATCGGCCTCATTTCCTACCTGTCTACCTACGCCCGTATCAACGAATACGGCTTTATCGAAACACCCTACCGAAAAATTGACCCGGTCACGCACAAGCTGACCGACGAGGTCATCTACATGACCGCCGACATTGAGGACGAGTACATCGTCGCGCAGGCCAACGAGCCCTTCAACGCCGACGGCAGCTTTGTCAACCCGCGCGTTGTCGGTCGTCACCGCAACGAAATCGTCGACGTCGACAACACCCGCATCGACTTCATCGACGTCTCACCCAAGATGATGGTCAGCGTCGCGACGGCCATGATCCCCTTCTTGGAAAACGACGACGCCAACCGCGCGCTGATGGGCTCGAACATGCAACGTCAGGCCGTTCCCCTGCTGGTCACGCAGGCGCCCATCGTCGCTACCGGCATCGAATACAAGGCCGCCTGCGACTCGGGCGTTGTCGTCTTGGCGCGCGAGGAGGGCACTGTCACCTCCGTGTCGGCCGACAACATCTCCGTCCGCTACAACGCCGGCGACGTGGTCGACTACACGCTGACTAAGTTTGTACGCAGCAACCAGGGCACCTGTATCAACCAGCGTCCCATCGTCAACGTCGGCGACAAGGTCAAAAAAGGCGACGTCATGGCCGACGGTCCCAGCACCTCCGAGGGCGAAATCTCGCTGGGCAAAAACGTGCTGGTCGGCTTTATGACCTGGGAGGGCTACAACTACGAGGACGCCATTCTCATCAACGAGCGTCTCGTGCGCGACGACGTCTTTACCTCCATCCACATTGAAGAATACGAAACCGAGGCCCGCGACACAAAGCTGGGCAGCGAAGAAATCACGCGCGACATCCCCAACGTCGGCGAAGACGCTTTAAAAGACCTTGACGAGCGCGGCATCATCCGCGTCGGCGCCGAGGTGCGTGCCGGTGACATTCTGGTCGGCAAGGTCACGCCCAAGGGTGAAACCGACCTGACGGCCGAGGAGCGCCTGCTGCGCGCCATCTTCGGCGAAAAGGCGCGTGAGGTGCGCGACACCTCGCTGCGCGTGCCGCACGGCGAAAGCGGCATTGTCGTGGACGTCAAGGTGTTCACCCGCGAAAATGACGACGAGCTGTCGCCCGGCGTCAATATGCTGGTGCGCTGCTATATCTGCCAAAAGCGCAAAATCAGCGTCGGCGATAAAATGGCCGGTCGTCACGGCAACAAGGGCGTCATCAGCCGCATCCTGCCGCCCGAGGATATGCCCTTCCTGCCCGACGGCACACCGCTGGACATCGTGCTTAATCCGCTGGGCGTTCCCAGCCGTATGAACATCGGTCAGGTGCTTGAGGTTCACTTGGGCTACGCCGCACAGCGACTGGGCTGGAAATGCGCCTCGCCCATCTTCGACGGCGCCAACGAGCCCGACATTGAAGCCACACTCAAGCTGGCCGGCCTGTCCCCCGACGGCAAAAGCACGCTCTACGACGGCCGCACCGGCGAAAAATTTGACAACCCTGTCACCGTCGGCTACGTCTACTTCCTCAAGCTGGCGCACTTGGTCGACGACAAGATTCACGCCCGTTCCACCGGCCCCTACTCGCTCGTCACGCAGCAGCCGTTGGGCGGTAAAGCCCAGTTCGGCGGCCAGCGCTTCGGCGAAATGGAGGTCTGGGCGCTCGAGGCCTACGGCGCCGCCTACACGCTGCAAGAGCTGCTGACCGTCAAATCGGACGACATTGTCGGCCGCGTGAAAACCTACGAGTCAATTGTCAAGGGCAACAACGTGCCGCAGCCCGGCGTGCCCGAATCGTTCAAGGTGCTCATCAAGGAGCTGCAATCGCTCTGTCTCGACATCCGTGTGCTGGACAAAAATGGCGACGAAATTGAGCTCAAGGACGAAGACCCGACCTACACCGTCGCCGACATCAACATCGAGCCGCCCACCTATGGCGACGGCGATGAGTTGGCGCACAGCGGTTACACTATTACCGACGACGAGGGCAACGAGCTGGCCGACGAGACCGAAGACAGCGACGACGACCTCGAATTGGACAGCACCGACGGCGACTTCGACGACGAACAACAGGAGGATGAATAAATGAGCTATGCACCCTTTGAAGCTATCGAGATTCGTCTCGCATCCCCCGATTTAATCCTGCAGCGCTCCTTCGGCGAGGTCAAAAAGCCGGAAACCATCAACTACCGCACGCTCAAACCGGAACGCGACGGCCTGTTCTGCGAACGCATCTTTGGCCCGCAAAAGGACTGGGAGTGCCACTGCGGCAAGTATAAGAAAATCCGCTATAAAGGCAAAATCTGCGACCGCTGCGGCGTGGAAGTCACGCGCAAGGACGTGCGCCGCGACCGCATGGGTCACATCGAGCTGGCCTCGCCCGTGTCCCACATCTGGTATTTCAAGGGCATTCCGTCGCGCATGGGCCTGATTTTGGACATGTCGCCGCGTCTGCTCGAAAAAGTGCTCTACTTCGCCTCCTACATTGTCACCGAGGTCAACGAGGACGAGGTGCCGCTGAGCAAAAAGCAAATCCTCAACGAGACCGAGTACCGCGACATGTTGGAAAAATACGAGGACTCCTTCAAGGCCGAAATGGGCGCCGAAGCCATTGAAAAGCTGCTGGCCGGTCTTGATCTCGACGCGCTGTCCAAGGAGCTGCACGCCGAAATGCGTGAGGCGGCCGGACAGAAGAAAATGCGTCTACTCAAGCGCTTGGAGGTTGTCGAAGCCTTCCGCCTGTCGGGCAACCGACCCGAGTGGATGGTCATCAAGCACGTGCCGGTCATGCCGCCCGAGTTGCGCCCCATGGTGCAGCTGGACGGTGGCCGCTTTGCCACCAGCGACCTCAACGACCTCTACCGCCGCGTTATCAACCGCAACAACCGCCTCAAACGTCTGCTGCAGCTGGGCGCACCCGACATTATTGTGCGTAACGAAAAACGCATGCTGCAGGAAGCCGTTGACGCGTTGATTGACAACGGCCGCCGCGGCCGTCCGGTCACCGGACCCAACAACCGCGCACTCAAGTCGCTGTCCGATATGCTCAAGGGCAAACAGGGTCGTTTCCGCCAAAACCTGCTGGGCAAGCGTGTCGACTACTCCGGCCGTTCGGTTATCGTCGTCGGCCCCGAGCTCAAGCTCTATCAGTGCGGTCTGCCCAAAGAAATGGCGCTTGAGCTGTTCAAGCCCTTTGTCATGAAGAAGCTGGTCGAGCGCGGCCAGGCCAACAACATCAAGAGCGCCAAGAAGATGGTCGAGCGCGGCCGCACCGAGGTCTACGACGCGCTGGAGGGCATCATCAAAGAGCATCCCGTGCTGCTCAACCGCGCACCGACACTGCACCGACTGGGCATTCAAGCCTTTGAGCCGGTGCTGGTCGAGGGTCGCGCGCTCAAGCTGCACCCGCTGGTTTGTACCGCCTACAACGCCGACTTTGACGGCGACCAGATGGCCGTTCACGTGCCGCTGTCTGCCGAGGCACAGGCCGAGGCGCGCTTCCTGATGCTGAGCGCCAACAACCTGCTGCACCCCAAGGACGGCCGACCCGTCAACGTGCCGACACAGGACATGGTGCTGGGCACCTATTACCTGACGCTCGACCGCGACGACGAGCCGGGCAACGGCAAGATTTTCCGCGACACCAACGAGGCGCTGATGGCCTACGACGCCGGTGTTGTCGGCATCCACGCGCCCATCAAGGTGCGCCGCGAGGGCAACTTTGGCGGCAAACCCATCAGCAAACTGGTCGACTGCACCGTCGGCCGCCTCATCTTCAACGAAGCCATTCCGCAAGACCTCGGCTTTGTCGACCGCACCCACCCCGACCGTGCGCTTGACCTCGAAGTCACCTTCGTCTGCGGCAAGAACGACCTGTCCAAGATCATCGAGCGCAGCATCACGCGCAAGGGCTTTGCCGAAAGCGCCGTGCTGCTCGACCGCATCAAACAGCTCGGCTTCCGCTACTCAACGCGCGGCGCCATGACCGTCTCAATTTCCGACATGGTCGTGCCGCCCGAAAAGAAGCAGTTCATCACCGAGAGCGAGAAAAAGGTGGCCGCCATCGACGGTATGTACCGTCAGGGCCTCATCACCAACGACGAGCGCTACCGTCTGGTCGTCGAGGAGTGGGATCAGACGACCACCAAGGTCACCAACGCGCTGCAAAACACGCTGACGCGCTACAACCCCATCAAGATGATGGCCGATTCCGGCGCGCGCGGCAGCATGAAGCAGATGCGTCAGCTGGCGGGTATGCGCGGCCTGATGGCCAACACCGCCGGTAAGACCATCGAAGTGCCGATTAAGGCCAACTTCCGTGAAGGTCTGACCGTTCTCGAATACTTCATCTCGTCGCGCGGCGCGCGCAAAGGCTTGGCCGATACCGCGTTGCGTACCGCCGACTCGGGCTACCTCACCCGCCGTCTGGTCGACGTCTCGCAGGATGTCATCATCCGCGAGAAGGACTGCGAAACCGATCAAGGCATCACCGTCACCGAAATCAACCAGTCGGGTCAAATCATCGAGCCGTTGGCCGACCGTCTGGAGAGCCGCTACACCATGGACGATGTCACCGACGAAAAGGGCAAGGTGCTGCTACCGGCCGGTTCGCTCATCAACGCCGACCTCGCCCGTAAGCTGGTCAAAAACGGCGTCACCAGCGTCCGCCTGCGCAGCCCGCTGGGCTGTAAAGCCCGCCACGGCGTCTGCGCCAAATGCTACGGCGCCAACCTCGCCACCGGCGAAGAAATCAACGTCGGCGAGGCCGTCGGCATCATTGCGGCTCAGTCGATTGGCGAACCGGGCACCCAGCTGACGATGCGTACCTTCCACACCGGCGGCGTCGCCGGTGACGATATCACGCAAGGTCTGCCGCGTGTCGAGGAGCTGTTTGAGGCGCGCAAGCCCAAGCGCAGCGCGACGCTGACCGCCGTCAGCGGCACCGTCAGTATCGAGGATGCCAAGCGCGGCACCGTCAAGGTCGTAACGGTCAAAAACCCCGAGACCGGCGACATCGGCAGCTACCAAATCCCCGCCACCAACCACTTCCGCGTGCAGGAGGGCAGCGTGGTGCAGTCGGGCGACCGCCTGACCGACGGCGCACTCAACCCGCATGAGGTGCTGGAAATCCTCGGCGTTGAAGCGGTGCAGAACTACCTCATTCAGGAAGTGCAGCACGTTTACCGCCAGCAGGGTGTTGACATCAACGACAAGCACATTGAGGTCATTGTGCGTCAGATGATGCGCAAAATTCGCGTCGAGCACCCCGGCGACACCGACCTGCTGGGCGGCGCAATGGTCGACATGATCGACTTCTTCGACGCCAACGACAAGATTGCCCGTCGCATTAAGAACGGCGAGGAGGACCTCAAGGTCGCCACCGGCGGCACCATGCTGCTGGGCATCACCAAGGCCAGCTTGGCCACCGAGTCCTTCCTGTCGGCCGCTTCGTTCCAAGAGACGACGCGCGTACTCACCGAGGCCGCCATCAAGGGCAAGGTCGACAACCTGCTCGGCCTGAAGGAAAACGTCATTATCGGCAAGCTGGTTCCCGCCGGCAGCGGCATGGACGTCTACCGCAACTTCCAAGTCAGCTATCAGGCAGGCTACGACAGCGAAACCTACTAAGCACCACAACAAAAAACGGCTTCGGGCAAATCGCCCGAAGCCGTTTTAATATCGCAGTTTCACGCCTTTACAGCCATTTTTTCTTCTTCAACACCCAGTAAATCAGCCCACAAAGACCCGCCATCACACCCAGCACCACGGGATAACCCCACGGCGACTTAAGCTCGGGCATATGGATAAAGTTCATGCCGTAGATGCCGGTAATCAGCGTCAGCGGCGCAAAAAACAGCGTCAGCACCGTCAACTTGTTGACCACATCGTTGGTCTGCATCGACACCTTGCTCTCGTACAGCTGCAACGTCTGGTTGGAATACTCCTGCAAGCTGACGCAGAAGTCATACAGCTTGTTGATGCGCGTGTCGAGGTTGGAAAAGAAGATGCGGTGCGCCTTGCTTAAAAAGCCGTTTTCATTGACCAGCAGCGCGTCGCCGACATACAGCAGCGGCCGCGTCATCTTACGCACCTGATAGGTCATCTCGCGCAGGGCATACACCTGCTCCAGCAACCCGTCATCCACCTTTTTGTCCAAAATCACCGTTTCCAGCGCGTTGATAGCGTCCTCAATTTCCTCCAGACTCTCGGAGTACCCTTGCAGCAATTCGTCCAGCACAATGTACAGCAGCCGCGACACAATATCGCTGTCACTGCTGATGCGCCCGATGCGCTGCAATATGCGCTCGCGCAATATGTCCAGCTTGGCATTCGGCTCGTGGTTGGGCGCGACAAAAATACAGTACCGTTCGCTGTAAAAGACGTTTAGCTCACTGGACGCCAGCTTTTTTTCTTCATCAAGATAACAATAGACCAAGCTGACAAAATCGTAGCCGCTAAAGCTGCTGTGCCGGATGTTCTCGTCGTAGTTGATGCACTCCATCACCGTCGAGTTGTCGAAGGCAAACAGCGTCTGCAACGACAACATATCGTCGGGCGTTGCCAGCAGAAACAACGGCCCGCCGGGGTCGTCATCCAGTTGCGCTACGTCCGTAAAGGTCTTTGTCTTGACGTCGAAGAGCTTCATAGCGTCAACTGCTCCTCTCCCATATCCTCGGCGCGAATCAGCGCACCGGCGGCCGGCAGGCTGCGTACACGGAAGCGCGCGAGGTTGCCAATGCCGCTCTCGTCGGCGCGCACCGCCCGCTCGAGGCGGTACTTGGGCTTGAGCGTCATAACGCCAACGCCCTGCGTGCTGCGTGTCGTCTTGGGCTGCAAATGCGCCGTCTGGAACGCCACAGCACGGCCCTCGGTCGACACCAGCAGCAGCTCACACTCCTCGTCCAGCGGCATAAACGCCACCGGCGTACTCTTTTCATGGTAAGCGCCGGTCAGCTTCTTGCGGTTGAGCTTGGTTTCAAACGCCGACAGCGCCACTCGCGCCACCTTGCCGTTGTCAAAAAAGACCAGCAGCCACTTGCTGTAATCGCGCGGACAAATGACCGCCAGCACACTCTCGCCCTCGTCAAAGTTGAGCTTGGTCGGCAGATAGTCGCCCAGCACACTGGCCTTGGTGTCGTTAAACTCGCTCAGCTTGGCCTTATACACCTGCGCCTTGTCGGTAAAAACGAGAATCTCCTCACGGTTCGAGGTCGTCGTGGTCATGGCCAGCTCGTCGTTTTCCTTGTATTTCTGCTCGCCGCTCATGCGCAGCGACTGCGGCGTAATCTTCTTAAAATAGCCCTCGCGCGAGACAAAGAGGTGGCAGGGATAATCCTCAACCTCCTCAATTTCGGCCACGTCGTCGCTACCATCGTCGTGCACCAGCGTTGTCAGCCGGTCGTGGCCGTACTTCTTGGCCACATCGTTCAGCTCGTCGATGATAATCTGACGCACACGCGCCTCATCGCCCAGCACCGCCTTTAGCTCGGCAATCGCCGCCTCCAGCTCGGCCACCTCCTGCGTCCGGCGCAGGATATAGGCCTCGTTGATATTACGCAGCTTGATTTCGCAAACAAACTCCGCCTGCTCGCTGTCAATGCCAAACCCAATCATCAGGTTGGGCACGACCTCTTCCTCCTCCTTGGTGTGGCGGATAATCGAGATCGCGCGGTCAATGTCGAGCAAAATCGCCGCCAAACCCTTGAGCAGGTGCAGCTTCTTTTGCTTGCCGGCCAAATCGTGGCTGACACGACGGCGCACGCAATCCATGCGCCAACGCGTCCAGTGCATCAGCAGCTCGCGCACACCCAGCACCAGCGGGCTGCCGTGCACCAGCACATTGAAGTTGCAGGAGAAGCTGTCGCACAGCGGCGTTTGCTTCATCAGCTTGGCCATCAGCTTGTCGGGATCGACGCCGCGTTTCAGCTCAATGGCAATCTTCATGCCCGACAAATCGGTCTCGTCGCGTGTGTCGTTGATTTCCTTCAGCTTGCCCTGCTTAATCAAATCGGCAATTTTGTCAATAATAGCCTCAATGGTGGTCGTATAGGGAATTTCGGTCACCTCAATGGTGCCGTTGGCCTTGTCGTAGTGCCACTTGGAGCGCACCTTAAAACTGCCGCGACCCGTCTCGTAAATCTCACGCATGGCCGCTGCATCATAGATCAACTCACCGCCGGTCGGGAAATCAGGCGCCGGCAGCGTCGACAGCAAATCGTGGTAGGGATTGTTGAGATAAGCCACCGTCGTCTGGCACACCTCGCGCAGATTAAAGCCACAGATATTGGACGCCATACCAACGGCAATGCCCTGATTGGCACTGACCAGCACGTTGGGAAACCGCGTCGGCAGCAGCGTCGGCTCCTTCATCTTGTTGTCGTAGCTGTCGACAAAATCAACGGTGTCCTTGTCAATGTCGCCAAACAGCTCGCCGCAAATACCGTCCAGCTTAACCTCGGTGTAGCGCGACGCGGCGTAGGCCATGTCGCGGCTAAACACCTTACCAAAGTTGCCCTTGGAATCAACCAGCGGGTGCAGCAGCGCGCCATAGCCGCGCGACAAACGCACCATCGTCTCATAGATGGCACCCTCGCCGTGCGGGTTGAGCTTCATGGTCTCGCCCACCACATTGGCCGACTTGGTGCGCGTGCCGGTCATCAGCCCCTGCTTGTACATCGTGTACAGCAGCTTGCGATGGCTCGGCTTAAAGCCGTCCAGCTCGGGAATGGCGCGGCTGACAATGACGCTGACGGCATAGGGCATAAAGTTTTTTTCCAGCGTCTGGGTGATGGGCTGATTGACAATTTCGGCGTGCAAACCCTCGACATTTGTCGTTTTGACCAAAGGCTTCTTACTTGTCTTTTTTCCGCTCAACGGGCGTACCCCCTGATTTCTCTAATTTTCATACGCATAGTTTACCACGAAAAGTTTTTTTTGACAATGCGTCAATTTGTTCAACCTGATAGTAGCATTTTGGCGACAAATCGTATATACTGTATCCAACTCTAATACTCACCACAAAATATAGGGGGCGACATCCCATGAACGAGGGAAACGCACTGGGGCACGCGCCGGTCGGCGAGCTCGGAATCATCGCCATGCGCGGCTGCGAGCCCATCATGGCCACAGCCGAAAGGTACATCTGCCAATGGCGCAAGGAGGAAACCGGCCAAGACTGTCCCGGCTACACGCTGCCTATTAGGCTAAGCCGCTTTGGCACCGGCGAGGGCAAGGCCATGATCAACCACACCGCCCGCGGCCATGACGTGTTCATCATCTGCGACGTGTTTAACTACGGCATCGAGTACATCATGTACGGCAAGCCCGTGCCCATGAGCCCCGACGACCATTTTCAGGACCTCAAGCGCATCATCGCCGCGCTCGGCGGCAAGGCGCGCCGCATTACGGTCATCATGCCCATGCTCTATGAGGGTCGCCAGCACAAGCGCATCTCGCGCGAGTCGCTCGACTGCGCCACAGCGCTGCAAGAGCTGGTCAACATGGGTGTCGACAACATCATCACCTTTGATGCCCACGACGCACGCGTGCAAAACGCCATTCCCCTGTCCGGCTTCGACAACGTGCAGCCGACCTATCAAATGATTAAAGCGCTGCTGAAAACCGTACCCGACATTGAAATTGACCGCGACAAGGTCATGGTCATCAGCCCCGACGAGGGCGGCATGCAGCGCAGCATGTACTTCTCCTCGGTGCTGGGTCTCGACCTGGGTATGTTCTACAAACGCCGCGACTACTCGCGCGTGGTCAACGGCCGCAACCCCATAGTCGCGCACGAATTTCTGGGCAGCGACATTCAAGGCAAGGACGCCATCGTCGTCGACGACATGATCGCCAGCGGCGAGTCGATGCTGCTGGTCGGCGAAAAACTCAAGGAAGCCGGCGCACGCCGCATCTTTTTATTCTCCAGCTTCGGCCTGTTCACCTCCGGGCTTGAGCTGTTCGACAAAGCCTACGAGGACGGTCTGTTCACCAAGGTCTTCACCACCAACCTCATCTATCAGTCGCCCGAATTGCTCGAGCGGCCGTGGTACTACAGTGTTGACATGGGCAAATTCATAGCCTATATTATAGATACACTCAATCAAGACAACTCCATCAGCACGTTGCTTGACCCGACAAAACGCATCAACGACCTGCTGGCCCGACACGGCATCACCGTGTCCAATGTATGACAAGGAGGCGCTCTATGAAAACCATTCTCTGCACCGGCGGCACCGGCTACATCGGCAGCCACACCGCTGTCCAGCTGCTCAACGCAGGCTACAATGTCGTGCTGTTTGACAATCTCTACAACTCCAAGCCCGAGGTCGTCAACCGCATTGAAAAAATTACCGGCAAACGCCCCACCTTTGTTCAAGGCGACATCCGCGACCGCGCCGCACTCGACAAGCTGTTTGCCGGCCACGACATCAGCGCCGTCATTCACTTTGCCGGTCTCAAGTGCGTGCCCGAGTCCATCGAGCGCCCCATGGAGTACTTTGAAAACAACGTCACCGGCACACTTGTGCTGTGCGAGGCCATGAAGGCCGCCGGCGTCAAGACCATCGTCTTTTCCTCGTCGGCAACCGTCTACGGCACGCCGCAGGAGCTGCCGCTGAAAGAGACCTCGCCGCTGTCGCCGCCGCTCAATCCCTACGGCCGCAGCAAGCTCATCGTCGAGCAAATGCTGACCGACATCGCCACCTCCGACGCCGAGTGGCGCGTCTGTCTGCTGCGCTACTTTAACCCCGTCGGCGCGCATGAAAGTGGCCTGATTGGCGAAGACCCGATGGGTATCCCCAACAACCTCATGCCGCGCGTCGCGGCGGTCGCCACCGGCCGTATGGACAGTCTGCCCATTTGCGGCAACGACTGGGATACCCCCGACGGCACCGGCGTGCGCGACTACATCCACGTTGTCGATTTGGCCGACGGTCACGTGCAGGCCGTCGAATATATGACCAATCACAACGGCGTCAAAATTTTCAACCTCGGCACCGGCAACGGCTACAGCGTACTCGACATGGTCAAGGCCTTTGAAAAGGCGTCGGGCCGCGAGGTCAAATACAGCTTCGCGCCGCGCCGTCCCGGCGACATGGCCAGCGTCTACGCCAACTGCGACTACGCCAACAACGAGCTACACTGGCAAGCCAAGCGCAACCTGGAAAACATGGTCAACGACCTCTGGCGCTGGCAAAGCAACAACCCCAACGGCTACGCCGACTAATACAACCATCAAAAAAAGCACCGCTTCGGCGGTGCTTTTAGTCGTTTATTCCACCGGCTCGGGCACAAGCCCGACCACTTCCATCTGCTTGGAGTGCAGCATCGCCACGGCAACCAGCACCACCGCCGCGCCGGTAATCAGCAACAGCCGCTCGACCGGCGTGCTGTCGGAAATCGGCCCAAAAATCAGCATCGACAACGGCATGGCCGACGCGCTGACAATGCTATTCAGCCCAAACACGCGCCCCAGCATATCAGGTGCCACATGCGTTTGCATAATCGTCATGGCCGAACTGTTAATGGCCGGCACCGCCAGCCCCATCGGCAGCATAATGGCCAGATAAAAGATGAAATTCATCGAAAAGCCCATCACCACAACGGTCGCGCCGAACAGAAAACAGGCCACGCCCAACAAGTGCGTCTTGTTCTTGACCCGCTGCGAAACGACGCCGACCAATAGGCCGCCCAACATAAAACCGGCGGCAAAGACAATTTCATGCACCACCAGCCGCCATTCCTCGTCGCCAAAGCTGCGCGCCACCATCAGCGGCGTCAAGAAAATCACCGGACCCAGCATCAGCGACAGCAGCACATACAACCCCATAAACAGCCGCAGCCAGCGTGTGCCGACTACATAGCGAAAGCCGCGCGCCATGTCGACAAAGATATGCTCGTCCTTGCGCTCAACCTCCGGGCGCTGCCGTTTGATGAGCAGCAACAGACTGATGCCAATGACTGCCGTCAGCACGTCGACCCAAAACACCAGCGCCAGCCCCATCACTTCCAGCAGCAGCCCCGCCAGCGCGGGCGCCACCAGCATCATCATCCCCTGTATGCTGGCATTCAGCCCGTTGACGCGCATCAGCTGCTCCTGCGGCACAATCTCGGTCAAAAACGGGCCGACACAGGGCATGTGCACGCCCGAACCAATTGAACGAATACCCGAAATGACGAACAGAAGCCAAATCTCGGTGTAGCCCACGGTAAACAATACCGCCAACACCGCCGTGCTGACGGCAATCATGCCGTCAGCCAGCACAATCATCTTGCGCCGATCATAGCGGTCGGCCCATACACCGGCAAACAGCGAAACCACCACCTGCGGCAAAAAACCGCACAGGATGGAAATGGTCAGCATCACGCCGCTCTTGGTCGTCAGCGTAATGTGCCAGCTGATGGCAAACTGCACCAACGACGACCCCAGCAGCGAAACCGTCTGCCCACCCAAAAAGAGCGCCACCGACCGCTTCCAGTTCTCCTTCATAAGCCCTCCGTCACATCATTTTCCCGTATCATACCATAAAGAAGCGCAAAAGGCTAGAACGCCCACTACACCAGCTCCGCTACGATGGCCGCCAGCGCATCGTAGTCGACCCGACCCTCCAGCGCGCGGCACAAGTCGCGTGCCGACAGGTGCTTGGGCAGCCCCAGCCGCGCCTGCACTGCCTGTCGTAGCGCGGCGCTGTCGGCGCGCCCGCTCAACCCCAGTGCGTATAAATCGGCTGTCGTCCAGCGCCGCGCTGTAACGACCGCGCCCTCCTCAAAGGTCGCGCCGGCCGCCTCCAGCGCGGCCACAATAACCGCCGGCGGCATGGCCTCGACGCCCAGCAGTCCGTCGCCCGACGCACTGTCCTTGCGCTTTTCTTTGCCGGCCAGCGCCGGTACAAAGGCCAGCTTGACCAGTGCCGGATCGATTAACCCCTTGATGCGCCCGCGAATGACCTGCCCCGCCCCGTCGCTGTCGGTCAGCACAATCAGACCTCGCTCACGCGCCAGCTGCATCAGCTCGGCGCGTTTTTCGCTGTCCTTAAAAATACCAAAGCCGCGTGTTTCCACCACCAGCGCGTCGACGGCGCGCAGCACGGCCTGCTTGTCGTACTTGCCCTCGACGACAACCACCTCGCGCACGCTACGCACGGGCATTCATCGCCAGCTGCGCGAGTAAAAACGGCAGCGTGTCCTCTTTGTTGACCGCCGAGGTCTTGAGCTGTCGATCGGTCTGCCACGCCAGCGTCACCGCCGCGCGGCACCACTCCAGCGACAGCCGCCGCGCCGTGTCCAGCATTTTTTTGGCCTGATAGCTGCTGCGATAGCCCATGACCGCCGACAGCCCCTGCTCGCCGCGTCCCGTCTCCAGCGCCAGCCGCGCCGCATACAGCCCGCGCAGCTGCTTGCCCAGCAGCCCCAGCAGCATAATCGGCTCCTCACGCGCCGCCAGCAAGTCGTTGAGCGTGGCCGCCGCCTTGTCATAGCGCCCGGCCGCCAGCTGGTCGGTCAGCGCGTACACCACCGTCTCGGTCACCGGTGCCGCCACGGCGTCGATGTCGGCGCGCGACACCACCGGCGCTTGAGCATAGCTGGCCACCTTGGCCACCTCCTGCACCAAGTTGGTCATCGACGCACCACAGACAAACAGCAAATACCGCGCCTCGTCGGTGTTGATGTCCTTGCCCAGCGCCTTAAACCGGCGCTTCAGCCACGGAATCAAATCGGCCTCCGTCTGCTTCTCAAAGTTCACCAGCTGCGCCATTGACGCAACGTGCTTGTAGCTCTTGGTGCGCGTGTCCGGCTTGTACTCCAGCGTGTCGTAGACAAACAGCAGCGTCACCTCATCGGGCACATCCAGCGTCTCAATCGTCTCCTTCAGCTTGGCGTCCGGCTTGCCAATGTCCAAATCGCGCACAATGACCAGCTTGCGGGTCGACAGCATCGACACGCTCTCCAGCGCGTCGAGCAAATCGTCCGGCTTGAGCCCCTTGCCCTGCAACACCACCAAATCGGCGGCCTCCTCGGCCGTCGGATAGACGCAGTCAATCAAGCGCTTGGTATAAAACTCGCGCAAATACGACTCCTCGCCGTAAAAGACATAGCAACGCGCCAAAACGCCGCTGCTCAATGCTTTTTTCAAGTCATCCAATCCCTTGCCCATAAGCCCTCCTACGCCACACGTATCGTGAGATTGCCCAGCTCGTCAGTGCGATAGATGTCGGCGCCGCAGTCGCGCAACCGCTGCAGCGTCTCGCTGCCGGGATGCCCAAAACTATTGCGCCCAACGCTGATCAGGGCCGCCTCCGGCTGACACTCAGTAAGCAGATAATCGCCGGTCGAATGCTTGGAGCCGTGGTGACCAACCATGAGCACCGACAGATGCGGCAGGTCGTACAGCCCCGCCAGCACGCGCTCGATCGCCGTGCTCATATCGCCGGTAATCAACAGCGAAAAGCCCTTGCACGTCAACAGCACCGCAAGACCCGCGTCGTTGCGGTTACCGGCGCCGACCGGCGCAAAGACATACACCTGCGCCTCACCCAGCGATAGCTGCCTATTGCTGTCAACCGTCAGCACCTCGTCGCCCGTCTGACCGGCAACCTCGCTCGCCGCCGGATCGCCTACGGGCACAAGCACCTGCCCAATGTCTATCGTCTGCGCCACTTCAACCAGCCCGTTGGTGTGGTCGGCGTCGCCATGCGTCAGCAGCACGGCGTCCAGCCGCGCTGTTTTCTGCAAGCCCAGACTGCTCAGCGTGCGCGCAGCCGCGTCGGCATTCAGGCTACCGCAGTCAATCAGCAGCGTCTGCCCGTTGCTCTGCGCCAGAATGGCCTGTCCCTGCCCAACATCCACCGCCGTCACGGTCAGCGCCGCCCGGTCGCGGTCCAACAGCGACAGCGTGTAGGTCGCCGCCAGCATCACAACGCAAGCGCCGACAACCGGCAGCAACAGCCGCCGTTTCTGGCGCGACGTCATCCACATCAGCGCCAGTGCTCCGCTGCCGCACAGCCAAAGCGCGGCATAGAACTCACCCAGCGCCAGCGACGCGAAGGGAATAGACCCCAGCAGCTTGATGCAGCCCCACATCCACGTGGCGGGCACCCACATCAGCGCGCCAACCAGCGACGCCAACGGCGCCCATACAGCCAACGTCAGCAGATAGAGCGGCGTCAACAAAAACAACGCCGCCACCGCCCCCAGCACAAGCAGCGTCGAAATCGGCGCCACCCGCGACAGCGTGCCAAAATAGTACACAATCAACGGCGTGGATAACACACGCGCCGCCATCGACGTGGCCAACCCGCCAATGATA
>JAVBPM010000074.1:0-13743 GCA_031549605.1 Oscillospiraceae bacterium
TGGACCGCGAGAAGCTGGTCGAGTCGTTCCGCGAGCAAGCCAACCGCAACGTCAAGGCCAATCTCGCGCTCAGCCGCGTCGCCGATTTGGAAAAAATCGACATCACCGAGGAGCAGCTCGACGAGCGTCTCGCCAAAATGGCAGCCGACTACAAGGTCGACGCCGCCAAAATCCGCGAAATGGTCAGCCCCAAGACGCTCAAGCGCGACATGCGCGTAGAAGCGGCGCTCAAAATCGTGCGCGACAGCGCCGTGATTACCGAGGCCAAGCCGGAAAAGAAAGCCGCCAAGAAACCGGCAGCCAAAAAAGAAGCCGCCGCTGACACCGCCGAGGAAAAACCGGCCAAAAAAGCGCCCGCCAAGAAGCCGGCCGCCAAAAAAGAAGGCGAAACGGCACCGGCCGCCAAGAAAACCACCAAAAAGAGCGCCGAATAGTGACACCATCCGCCGCTCGGCTGTGATAGGCTGTCGCCAATAACGCCCACAAGGGATAGGAGGAACACGCCATGAGTCTAGTCCCCATGGTAGTAGAACAAACCAACCGCGGCGAGCGCTCGTACGACATCTTCAGTCGCCTGCTCAACGACCGTATTATCATTCTCAGCGACGAAGTCAACGACGTCACCGCCTCGCTGGTCACCGCGCAGCTACTCTACCTTGAGGCGCAGGACGCCAACAAGGACATCGAGCTTTACATCAACAGCCCCGGCGGCAGTGTTACCGCCGGTCTGATGATTTACGACACCATGCAGTTCATCAAGTGCGACGTGTCCACCATCTGCATGGGCATCGCCGCCAGCATGGGCGCCTTTTTGCTGGCCGCCGGCGCCAAGGGCAAGCGCTTCTCGCTGCCCAACGCCGAAATCATGATTCACCAGCCGCTGGGCGGCGCGCAGGGTCAAGCCACCGACGTACGCATCCACGCCGAGCATTTGGTCAACACGCGCAAGCGCCTCAACACCATGCTGGCGGAAATGACGGGCAAGCCGTACGAGACCATTGAAATCGACACCGAGCGCGACAACTTCATGTCGGCGCAAGCCGCCGCTGACTACGGCCTCATCGACAAAGTCATCAGCAAACGCTAACCCA
The DNA here is from genome assembly GCA_031549605.1 of Oscillospiraceae bacterium. GTDB lineage: Bacteria > Bacillota > Clostridia > Oscillospirales > UBA929 > WRAI01. The sequence continues at coordinate 1,092 of JAVBPM010000074.1, forward strand.
AGGCACATAGGGCGACCGTCACAACGGTCGCCCATAACCATATTTACGGAGGAACCCACCATGCCCAAAGACGAAAAAAAGACAGTACGCTGTTCCTTTTGCAACAAGCGCAAGGAGGAAGTCAAGCGCATGATCGCCGGTCCGGGCGCCTGTATCTGTGACGAATGCGTCACGCTCTGCCTCAGCATTTTGGACAACGAGTCGATTCCGCTTCCTGAGCGTGCGACTCCGCAAACGCTGCTGTCCGGCAGCGAAACGCCCAAGCCACACGAAATCTACGCCGTGCTCGACGAGTACATCATCGGGCAGGAGGCCGCCAAAATCGCGCTCAGCGTGGCGGTCTATAACCATTACAAGCGCATCAACAGCGCGCTGGCCGACGCCGACGACGAGGTCGAAATCCAAAAGAGCAACATCCTCATCATGGGACCGACCGGCTGCGGCAAGACGCTGTTTGCCCAAACGCTGTCGCGCATCCTCAACGTGCCGTTTGCCATCGCCGACGCCACGACGCTGACCGAGGCCGGTTACGTCGGCGAGGACGTGGAAAACATTCTGCTGCGACTGGTGCAAGCCGCCGACTTCGACATCGAATGGGCCGAGCGCGGCATCATCTACGTCGACGAGATTGACAAAATCTCGCGCAAGAGCGAAAACGTGTCCATCACCCGCGACGTCAGCGGCGAGGGCGTGCAGCAGGCGCTGCTCAAAATCCTTGAGGGCACAGTCGCCAACGTGCCGCCACAGGGCGGCCGCAAGCACCCGCACGCCGACTTTTTGCAGGTCAACACCAGCAACATTCTCTTTATCTGCGGCGGCGCCTTCGACGGCATGGAAAAAATCATCGAAAGCCGCATGGGCAACGCCAGCATCGGCTTCTCCGCGCCCATCAAAACCAAGCAGGAGAAAGAAAAAGCTGACATTCTCAAGGAAATCCAGCCGCATGATTTGGTTAAATACGGCATCATTCCCGAGCTGGTCGGCCGTCTGCCCGTCATCGCGGCGCTCAAGGCGCTTGACCGCGCCGATTTGGTGCGTATCCTAACCGAGCCCAAAAACGCGCTGACGCGCCAATACTGCAAGCTGCTGTCGCTCGACAACGTCGAGCTGCATTTTGAAAAAACGGCGCTCGACGCCATCGCCGACAAAGCGCTGGAGCGCAACATCGGCGCGCGCGGCCTGCGCTCGGTGCTCGAGGAGGCCATGACACAAATCATGTACGACGTGCCGTCCGACCCCACCATCGAGCGCGTTGTCATCACCGCCGACGTCATCAACAAAAAAGCGACACCGGTCATCACGCACCGCGAAGCCGTGCCCGAGCCCAAGGCACCGCCCACCGTCAAGCCGCGCAAAACCACCGCCAAGCAGCCCAGCGCGTCTTAATCAATATGGACAAAACAGCCGAACACATTGTGCGACAGCGGATGCACGGACTGTACCTGTCGCGCCGTTGCGACGACCTGCAACAGCTGTCGCGCGAGCTGCTCGGCCTGCACTCCTGGTTTTACCGCAACGTCGCCTTTTCCGCGCACATTCGCGGCGCGGCGCTTAGCGGCTGGCAAACAGCGCTGACCAAAACATGGCTCTACCGTGGCACGCTGCACGGCGTCGTGTTTGACGACCTGCCGCTGCTGCTGGCACTGCACAGCCACGAACGATCACCGTGGCTGCCCGGTGGCGAACAGCTCGACGAGCTGGCCGACCGAGTCGTGGCCCTGATGGAGGACGGCGTCTATTCGCGTGCCGAAATGCGGCAAATCTTTGCCTACGACACCGACCCACAGGTCATCGACCAGCTTTTCTCCCCGTGGGGCGGCATCTTCGTGCACTTAGCGAGACGCGGCAAGGTCGCCTTCCGCGACATGGCCAGCCGCGACTTCGACCTCATCAGCGCCGAGCCGTCGCGCACCTTCGAGCAAGCGTTGCCCCAACTACTGCGCCGTTTCTTCACCGTTTACGGCCCCGCCACGCTCGACGACGCCGCGTGGTTCTTCGGACTGTGGAAGGCGCAGAAAAAGCAGCTCAAGACGCTCGATCTCGACGAGTACGACCGGCTGGACTACGACGGCAAAACCTTCTACTACGTCGACAACGGCGAGGATATCAACGACATTCCCGCACTGACGCTGCTCTCCGGCTTCGATCCGCTAATCGTTTCCTACACCAGCCGATTAGACGTCGTACCGGCCGAGTATAAAAGTGCTGTCATCCTAAAATCGGGCATCTGCCAGCCCACGATTGCCGTAAACGGCCAAGTCGTCGGCCTGTGGAACATCAAAAAAGACCAGCCCGTCCTGGAGTTTTTCAACAAGCAGCCCAAGAAAATCCAAGACCGCGCCCACGAACTGGTCAACGAGCTACGCTGGACAACCGCCGTATTGGCGTGATTGAACCATATTGAAACGGGGGATATGACTCTATGAATAACACTGCCCAACGCCAACGTCGCAAACACGCCCTCCTGCGCCTGCTCTGTCCGCTGCTGCTGCTCGTCGCGTTGACGGCGCTGCTGCCCGGCGCACATGCCGCCAACCAACCCATCGTCACAACCGCCAAGGTCAACCTGCGCGCCGGCCCGTCCACCAGCACCGGCCGCGTGGTCTACACCGTTGCCAAGGGCACCGAGCTCAGCTGCGTTGAAAAAATGGCCAACGGTTGGTCCAAAATCGTCTATAAAAACGCCACACTCTATGTCTACAGCCAGTACACCGCCAATAAACCGGCCGCCACGCCGGCGACCCCGGCGCCGTCTGGTTCGGCCACGATTGTCACAACGGCCAAGGTCAACCTGCGCCAAGGCCCATCGACCAGCACCGGCAGGGTAGCCTACACCGTCGCCAAGGGCACCACGCTGACGCGGCTGGAAAAAATGGCCAACGGCTGGTCTAAAGTGCTGTACAACAACGCCACGCTCTTTGTGTTTTCGCAGTATACCGCCGAAAAAAGCGCGCCCGCCACACAGCCGACAACGCCCGCCACGCCGGCCGCCACAACAGCCATCGTCACCACGTCAGCGGCCAATCTGCGCAAGGGTCCGTCAACCAGCACCGGCAAAATAGCCTACACGGTGGCCAAAGGCACCGAGCTGGCGCGACTGGAAAAGATGGCCAACGGCTGGTCTAAAATCGCCTACAAGGGCCAAACGCTCTATGTCCACTCGTCCATCGTCATGGATAAGCCGGTTGTGCCCACCGTCAGCGCCGCCGAAGTGGCTAAGCTGGCCGCCGCGCAAAACACGACTAAGCTACTCATCACTTGCCGCTACAACGATTATTTCGCCAAGGTCTTTGCCTTCGAGAAAAAGAACGGCACATGGACGCCCGTGCTGACCTGCGACGGCACCGTCGGCAAAAACGGCGTCAGCTACAACCGCGTGCAAAATGACCGCACCACCCCCGGCGGCGTCTTCACCTTCGGCACCGCGTTTGGCATTGCCAACAAACCTGCCGCCATCAATCTGCCCTACTTTAAAGTCACCAAAAACGACTACTTGATAAACGACAGCGACTCCAAATACTATAACCAGTTCGTTGACATCACCAAGGTGACCAAGGATTGGAAGAACGGCGCCTACGAGCACCTGATCAGCTACGACAAGTCCTATCAATACGCCGCCTTTATCAACTTCAACTGGCCTAACCCTGTTAAGAAAAAAGGCGCCGGCATCTTCCTGCACTGTTACGGCAACAGCTCCTACACCGAGGGCTGCGTTGCGGTCGCACAGGACAACATGATCAAGCTGCTCGGCTTCATCGATGCCAACACCAAAATCGTCATCGTAGCCAACAAAGCCGACCTCGCCAAGTATTAGACAATACACAACAAATAATCCCCCTAACGGGGGATTTCCATAAGGAAGTATTAAAATTTGCTCCTTACCGGCAAGCATCGCGATTATATGCCCTCGTCGTTTGCGTGGCAAACTGGCCGGGTGGCCATCGTACCACAACCGCAATTTGTCAGGGATAAATCCCTGAAACCCTTATATAATTTTTTACCATCCGAAAAGATGAAAATGTTTTTTCGGATGGTAGTTTTCTTATTTCTATGTTAAAATGATACTATTGTGAACAGTATTTATATTTGGCGGTGCAGTAAATGGATAAAATATTGTTGTTTGAAAAGCAACTTGAGGATATACAAAATAAGCTAAACGAATTTGAACGTCAGCATATCTACAATAATGATGTTTACTTATTGTTTGAACAAAAAAGGAAATTGCAAAGACAGTTATCCTTGGAAAAAGGAGAGGAAACAGCAATATTGTTCGACTATCCTTTTCCTTGCGATACAGGCGCACCTTTACCCCATGTTATATCCGACGGTTACAAGACATTATTAATTTATTATATTGGTGAAAATAATCCTGTGTGGAAAGCGCAAACATATAAAATCACAGATTTGAAAACGGAACACGATGATATTACCGCCCTTGTGGAGTTTAACCATTGCTATTGTTATAGATTCGGTGGTATAAACGATGAGGTTATCAGTGGACATCCATTATTTGAACATGGTTTGGAAGCGTATGAAGCACATATAATTGAAAATTCAACGTGGATACAAGCGCAGTCAAAAATCAATTCGATTCATGGTAATTATAGTCAGGCATTATGGGATAAACGCAAACACTATATTTTCACATTCCATGACGATATATTTGAGTGTATTGCTGATGGCTATAAAGTGGAAGTTTTCAAGGGTAGAATTAAGACTGTTTATGACGAGGCAACAAAAAGATTGTTTGATTAGATAATAAGCATTTTCTACATAAGAGAAGGTTTGAGATGTATAATCTCAAACCTTCTTTATTACATCACCCCTAACGGGGGATTTTATCTAGGTTCGTATCAAAAAGACAGCCGCCAGCAGCAAAACCGTGGCAATGATTAGATAAAACCAGCTGAGTTCTTTGCGTGTAAAGGCAAATCCGCCATCCAGCTTCTTCGTCCGTGAAGCCACCATGTACTTTCCCCCAAACCAGATCATCGGCAACACCATGCGCTCCGGCCCAAGCGCGACAAACGCGCCCAAGAGGTAGCCGGCAAGTGGCAACAGGCGCATGTACCATTCAGCGCGCGCCGGCAGCACCAGAAATAGCACCACCGTCACCAGTGCGCCAATCAAATGCAGTACGCCGACACGCTTGGCCCAAACCCGTCGCTGACTCACCGGAATCTCGCCCTGCACCAGCGGCCGATACAGCGATTCGCCACAAGCAGGGCAGGGCCCGCGCTGCGCCTCCTGCTTAGTGCCGCAATTGGGACATCGTTCCACACAGCCACCTCCCAGACATTGGCCATATGGTATCACATCGCGCCCGACAGCGCAAGCGGCAATCTACAGCAGGGGATAGACCTTGCGGCCAAAGGCGTTGTTGACCACCAGCGCCGAGCAGAGATAAATCGCCACCACCGCGCAGCCCAGCAGCAGCCAACCGGCCACTTCGCCCCACGACTTAGCCAGCACGCCCAAATCGGTCAACGCCACAAAGGGCAGCGCGCAGTCGAGCAGCAGCACAATGACCGACAGCAGCGTGAACTTGGTGCAAAAGGCGGGCGTCCACAGCCACACCACCAGCGTCAGCACACACCACGCCCAGCCGTCAATGCGGCCGTCCAGCGGCGCACCGGCGGTTATGGCATTGTACTTCATAATCATCTCAATGCCGCCGACAAGCATAAAGAAGGCCGAGAAAAAGAGAAAAGTGTTGCCGCCGGTGCCATTGCCGCCCTTGAGGTCGAGCAAGCCGACCACCAGCTGAACGACAAAGCCGCCCAGCAGCCAGCAGCCCAGCAGCGGCAACGCACCGGTCGACACGCGACCGGTCAGCAGCGCGAAAAAGCCGGTGCAGGCGACCGCCAGCGCCACCAGTCCGGCCGGCGTCGGGTTGGCCCATTCCTTTGAGCCTGAGACAGCAGGGGATGGTGTCTTTGCTTGGTTACTCATAATGTAGTCCTCCTCCAAAATATAAAAAACGCATCTGCCACGCCAGTAGCAGATGCGTTTCTCTCACCTTAACGCGTCACTGCATCGCTACTTCTAAGCGCAACCGAATAAGCGCAATAATCATTGCGCTAAACAGGCTAATCAGCGGCAGCAAAAAGAACATCATGGTTAAAAGCACCTCAAAAAAGGATTTGTTGCAGTCTACCCGTAACGGCCGCCGCTGTCAATGGGTTTTGTGTCAATGCACAATAGAACGTCACAGTGCACCAAACGTCATTCGCCGCTTTTTTTCTCGCCCAGCAGGCAAATAATACGTCCCAAGCCGAACAGCAAGCCGCCGTACCACAACGCGTCAACCACCGTAGACAGCAGCGCGCGCAGCACGTCGGACGGCGCCGAGTCGCGGTTCTCCACAATGACCCAGCAATTTTTCACGACAATGGCCGCGCAGACAAACAGCCCAATCCACATCAGCGCACGACCCGCCACATCGCCCTTGTTTTTCACAGCGCATCCTCCTCACGATAGAAAACAGGGTCTGTTGGCGACAACAGACCCTATCCAAAGCAGCTTAGACTTTCACTTTCTTCAGCTTGGCAAAGCGGGGCAGTCCGTTCTCACGGTCCATCTCGGTCTCGCCCTGAATCAGCGGCAACGCGTAGTTGATGTAGTCCTGCGTCAAGCCGTTGCCCGCGGCGTTAATCCAGCTGTCGGGCACCTTTTTCTCGGTGTTGGCGACCGCCGTCAAATCAAGCAGCACGGTCTCGCAGCGATACTCCGCGCCCTCTGCGCGCTTAAAGGCGACCATCTTGTCGGTCACACCGGCGACAGCCTGCTCAACGGCTGTCCGACCCGCCATGTACGACTCGTTGATGTCGTTGCCCGACGCCGAGTGTGCCGCGCAGCGCTGCAACAGGCTAAACTCAATGCCGCGCACCTTCGCGCCGGTATGCTCCTTGACGATGTTGGCCAGCGTAGCGGCCAAGCCGCCCAGCTGTGTGTGGCCAAACGAGTCCTTCGCGCCACCGGCCGCTGCGCCGTACTCGGAAATAAACTTGCCGTCCTTGTCGTGAATGCCTTCGCTGACCGCGACAATCGCCTTGCCGTTTTTCTTGTAGATGGCGGTCACATCAGTCAAAAACGCCTCCATATCAAAGGCGCGCTCGGGCAGATAAATCAAATCGGGACCGGCACCGGCGTTGGTGGCCAGCGCGGCGGCGGCAGCCAGCCAACCGGCGTGACGACCCATGATTTCCAGAATGGTAATCATGCCAATGTCATACACGCGAGCGTCGTGGTAAACCTCCATGCAGCTGGTGGCAATATACTTGGCAGCCGAGCCGTAGCCGGGGCAGTGGTCGGTGCCGAACAAGTCGTTGTCAATCGTCTTTGGAATGCCCATAACGCGGCATTCATAGCCGTTTTTCAGCATATACTTGCTGATTTTGTTGCAAGTGTCCATTGAGTCGTTGCCGCCGTTGTAGAAGAAATAACGGACGTCATGCTTCTTAAAGACTTCGAGGATGCGCTTATAGTCGGTGTCGTCCACATCGGGGTCCGCCAGCTTGTATCGGCAGGAGCCCAGCGCCGACGACGGCGTGTACTTCATGTGATCCAGTTCCTTCGGGTCCTCCTGACCCATATCGTACAGGACATCGTCCAGCACGCCGCGGATGCCGTGCGCCGCGCCCAGCACCTGGGTGATGTTGGGATTGTTGAGCGCCGCTTGAATCGCGCCCAGCGCGCTGGCATTGATAACGGTGGTCGGGCCGCCCGATTGTCCGATAATACAAGCGCCCTTCAAAGCTTCTGCCATAGTCTTTTCCTCCTGTGCAAAATTATCGGCCTATTATACACAAAAGAGCTGCAAATAGTCAAGCGGCAAGGGCAGTCGTCCAGCGCCCCTTGCCGCTTATTGATTGTTGCTTATCCAAACACCCAGTCGAGCAACCCGCCGCTCTCCTTGGGCTGACTCGACTCCTTGATGGTCACCGCCGCACTCAGCATCAGCGCCACATCGGCGCGCGTCATGGCCTCATCCAGCTTGATAAAATCCTCCGAAGCCAACAACCCGACCGACTGCATATTGGCCACCGACTGAAACGCCCAATCAGCGATGTTGCTGTCGTTCAAAAAGACACTCAACAGCCCGCTGTTGGTCAGCGACAGACTGCGGTTAAGCATGACACTGGCCTGACTGCGCGTCACCGGCTGATAGGGCTTAAACACCTTGCGACCGTCGTCGCGCGGCATGCCGTTGATATACCCACAACGCACCGCCAAATTAACATACGGCTTGGCCCACGCCGGAATGTCCTCGTCGTCGGCAAAGCCGGTGCGCAACGAAGCCGACACCTCGCCCAGCTTGAGACAGTTGACCATGATGGCCAGAAACTCAGCCCGCGTCACGGGCGTGTCGGGACGGAAAAAGTACTCGCCGCCGACACGTTCGCCCACCAGCAAATTCTTCTCAGCCAACTGCAGCGCAGCGTATTGCGCCGGGTGCCCGTCCATGTCGCTGTAGCTGACCTCCGACGACTTTTTTTCAATCGTAACCGTCAGCGTGGCGATCGGCGACGTGTTGCCGTACGGGTCAACCGCAACATACTTAATGGTGTCGTTACCCGTCTTGTTCTGATACGGCTTGTAGACAAATGAGCCGTCCGGCTGCACCGTCAATTCACCGCGCTTTGTTTTCGACGACAAGCGGTACGTCATCGGGTCGTTGTCAGGGTCAGTCGCCTTAAATCGGCCTGTAACCGAAACATTTTTGTACGTTTTAAGCGCAATATCCTCAGCCACCGGCGCTCGGTTGGGCTGATCCAGCGTCACCAAATTCACGCTGACACTGCCCGCGCCAATGCCGTGCGAAAATACGGGCAAAAAGGTAAAACTGTCCTGCTGCACTGCGTCGCCAACCGGCTGGTAGCACAGCATATCCAAGTCATTGGCCGTAATCGCTTCACCCGCCATCGGAACGCGCGTTCCGTTTTTCAGTGTGCCATTGGCGGGGTTGGGCAGCGTCGTGACAATAATGCCTTGCAGCTTGTCGTTGCCGCTGACGCGTGAGGTAAAATCAGCCTTATTAAAGTCGATGACCTGACCGACCACGGCGTTTTTGGAAAAAGCCTCCACGGTAGAGGGCTCCTCAGCCAAAGCACCGACCGGCAACAGTCCGACCAGCAAGACAAACACCAACGCAGCCGGCAACAAACGGCGAACACAATTCATAAGAAATGCCTCCTTAAAATAGTTAAATCGGCCACGAGTCAAGCCGGTTTGTGGAAACAAGCATAGTCTTTACCACGGCAAGATGAATATTCCTAAAAAGCAAAAAAGAAACAGTCGCGCGACCGCAGAAAAAAGCGCTGAAACCACAAACGAAAAAAACGCACGCCAAGAAACAAGCAGCAAATGCAACGTAAGCCCAACGCATGAGCGCCGAGCGCGCAAACAACCGAGCACATGAATCTGTCCAGCGCACAGACAACTAAAACAAAAATCGCAAAACTGTCAATGATCCAAACTCACAAACGTCAACCGATCAGGCGCTCAACGACCAAACCCACAAACTCAAAACAACGACCAAACCCACAAACTCAAAACAATAGCCAAACCCACAAACGCAACACACCCAATCTCACAATCAACCCCAAAACCCCAACCACTGCTCAAAACCACCCCCTAGATTATACAAAATCTTTATTTTGTATAATTGCTAGTAAATTAATCCCAGCATACCCCTACCAATCAAGCAATCGAACCGCCGGAGGTTTATTGTCTATCAAGGCGCGGTATTTCGGGTTAAGTGGTGTGCTGCGTTGCTCAATCTCACGCTTGAGGTCGGACAACCCCATCAGCTGTATATAGGTGTCGATGGCGCCGCCAGCTTGATTGATTACGAAGTTACGCAGCATGGCCATGTTGTACTCGACGCCTGGCTTGACGTATAGCGTTATCTTTTCGGCAGCGCCTAGAAACTTGCGCCAGTATCTAGCCGTCGGCCAACGCCACTTGTTGACGTCACCAGCTTGCGGAACGACAAACCGCAGATAGTTTTTAATCACACCGAGAAATGCGCCGGTAATCTCTAGTTCATTGGACGTGACACGTCGGGCAAACTCAAGCGCGCGGTCATCGCGTAGCTGAAGCTCAACACGTATCCAATGCTCACCCACCTTGCCACGTTCAGCGGCCTTGTCGTAAATTCTGATGCGAATATCCGACTTTGGAGAACCGAAGTAAACGGTTGTACCTTGACTGCCAGCTTCATGCTTGTACCAACTGAACTTGGAAACAAAGTTTTCGTTGAGCGTATCCTTGAAAACCCGCTTGATGTCCAGCAGTCCGTCGTGGTCATCAAAAGCTACGTCAAGGCGCGTCAGATGATAATTGTCTGCGCTGTCCATAATGGTGCGGAAAACAAAATCATAATCGCCATGGCCAAAGGTTTCAAACACTCTGCACCCCTGCCCTGACAACTCCAACCAAACGCCCATATTGTCGTTACCATTGAAGTGAACCGACACGCCGTCATAGTACAATCGATCTTTATAACCGTGCGCACCCTTGATTGTCTGCCACGGTAAATGAGCCATTCCAAGGAAGTCAATTACTTCCCACTCATTTAACACCTTTGTGGTAAAGGAAAGCCAGTCATACAAGTAGATTGACGGCACAGGCTCACCTCTTTTCATGTAGGTAGTACCCCCCTGTTAGCGGAGGGGGGTTACGAGGAAAACGCGACGCTCGGCGCTTGCCAGAGGGTGCCGCTTATGCGGCACCCTGTCGGGATAGCGTGGGTTGCTGTAACGGCTCTGTGGTGGCCGTAAAGGGGCTTTCGCGGCATAAAACCAGTGTGCGCACTGGAATTATTCCACGACCCCTTGACGGCTATGGCTGCGGCTCTGGTGCAGGTGCAGGTGCAGGAAGCGGCTTGACCTTTTTGGCCAGCTTGGGAAACATCGAACAATCGTTTAGGGTGAATGTCCGTTTATTAAGTGCTGGCGTGATATAGCTGTCGAAATACTGGATATAGTTGGGGATATAGGTAAACCGACGGGCGCCGAAAAAGCAGAATAACAAGCTGTCGAACACAAGGTTTTCATCAAGCTTGGAGGGTGCTTCGGCGGTACTCTCATTCAATACCGTGCGCTTATTGATACGTTTGGCATAGCTGAATAACCGCAAGCGTTTTTCAACCAGATACATACAGTCAGTGAGGTCTCTAATTTTTTTATCGACATCAAAGGTCTGACTAAACATGATGACTTTAATACGATAGTGACGTTGGAGTTTGAAGAAATCTCTGACTTCTTTTTTGAAGTTTTTGAAATCTCTATTATCCCATATCATACCGACTTCATCGATTAAGAGAACACTTTGTTCGGGAAAATGAGTATAGCCTATATCTTCATAATCAAGATGATAAGTACCGGGTATCTCAAGTGTAGAGAACACGAACCAATCTTTATTGATATGTTCAATAGCGAGTTTAGTTAAAAGTGTAGATTTACCACTACCCTTTTTACCGAAAATCATGGTTAAGGTATAAGGATTGAGGTATTTTTTAGTTAGTTGATGAAACAACCACACAAGGAAGAACGGAACGAATAATACAAGCCAAAAAATCATTTTCGTTTACTCCCAACACCATAGAGTAGTCTGTTAAACAGAGAGAGCATAAACACCACCAGCAGACACACAAGTGGTATCATGGTAATAGGTGATGTGATGATTTTATAAGGGTATATACAGATGTTGAGCAATGAAACCAAGAACGAGGACATACAATCACCTCAAAATGAAACTAGCCCCGCTGGGGTCGCCCAGCGTCCCCCCAGCGGGGCCCCGATTGTTAACCACGGTGGAGCAAACGGCCAAAGAGACCGATAGCCGCGCCGACGGCAAAGATGCCGAACGAAAACAGCAGGATGGGTGTGCCGACAATCATGTCACCAACATCACCAGCCCAGCCGATGAAGGTAGTGAACAGCTCGCCGATAGTAGTGAGCAAACTAGCCATGCCTATTCCCCTTTCATCACTTCGAGTAGTATTCTACATGCATGTATATCAACCTTTAAGGAGGTCGAACAAATCAATGACCTTGCCCAGAATCCATATAGCAAGGACAGCCATAAGTACAGGCTGAGACAGAAACAACGTCCACAGCGCAGTCACGGAGTTAACGACAAAGCCGAAAACACCGCTCATGCCATTTAAGAACGTGGTAAGCATCTTAATCCCACCTTGTAAACGCGCGTATCAGAGCCGAGATAGCGCCAAAGGCCATCATGACGATGAACAGGAAAATCAACGCTGACACAACCCACGCCAGTCCGGCAAAGCCAGCCGGTACTTGACCTATGAGGTTCTGAATCTCTTGAAGAATAGACATACAACGATTACCCCCAATAGGAAAATGATGAGCAGCGTGTGAACGGTTGAGTTAGCGTACAACGGGACCGGCTCGGACGACTGATTGGCTATCAGCATATTGGTGTTGTAGATGGCGTCGATGGAAACGGCATCCCAGCGCCAGTAGCCGGGTGAATATTGCCAGTAATACTCCATGGTGCCGAAGCGCTGAAAGCGCACTTGATAGCTTTGACTATAGTTAGAGCCATAGTACAGCTGGCCGGTTATCGTACTGTTGCTGATGTTAATCAGATTGGTGTTGCCGCGCACGGTTGAGAAATA
>JAVBPM010000069.1:0-5319 GCA_031549605.1 Oscillospiraceae bacterium
GGGACACAGCTTTTCGCGCCGTGAGCTGGCGGTAATGACGCGCTTTGAGCCGGTGGCCCAGCTGGTACAGGCGCTGGTTGACAAGGAGTTTTACTTGTCGATACAGCGGCGCGATTTGGCGGGCGGAAAGACGGTGCTCTCCGTGCCGCACGACAGCATTGAAACGGTGCTGGATGCCTTTGGCTACGGCCATTCCATTGATGTGGCGGTGCATTTGAACTTGGCCATGCTGGAGGAGGACTGCTGTCGCAACGCTTTTTTGCGCGGCGCCTTTTTGTCGGCGGGTGCGGTGTCGGCGCCGCGTGTTGATGCCGACAGCGGCGTATCGTCGACCAAGTTTCATCTGGAGATTGCCGGAACGCACTATTTTGTCATGCGCGAGTTTTATGCGCTGCTACAGGAGCAGCAGCTGACGCCACATCTGACCAAGCGCAAGGCCGGCTATTTGCTGTACTTCAAGGCGGGCGAGGCGGTCGGCGAGGTGCTGGCGCGCGCCGGCGCGACAGCGGCCTATATGGATGTGTTGATGGCGCAGATGGAGCGCCAGCTGCGCAACGACATCAACCGCAAGGTCAACTGCGAGACGGGCAACTTAACGCGCACCGTCGAGGCGGCGGCGGCGCAGTGCGCCGCCATTGAAAAGCTGAGCCGCGAGCGGCGGCTGGCCAATTTGCCCGACGCGCTGCAGCAGACGGCGCAGCTGCGCGCCGACCATCCCGAATGGTCGCTGACTGAGCTGGCGGCGGCGCTGGGGGTCAGCAAATCGGCGCTGAACCACCGGCTGCGCAAGCTGGTTGAATTGAGTCGCACATAGGAGTGACGCTATGAAGCCCTTTGCCCATCTACATTTGCATACCGAGTACAGCCTGCTGGACGGCAACTGCCGCATCGGGCCGTTGATGCAGCACCTGAAAACGCTGGGTCAGACGCACGTTGCCATCACCGACCACGGCGTGATGTATGGCGTGGTGGACTTTTATCGCGAGGCCAAGAAAAACGGCATTGTGCCGATTATTGGCTGCGAGGTGTACGTCGCGCCGCGCACGCGCTTTGACAAGGAGCACGGGCAGGACAACCACCCCTATCATCTGGTGTTGCTGTGCGAGAACCAGACCGGCTACCGCAACCTGTGCAAAATGGTGAGTCTCGGGTTTATCGACGGCTTTTACGGCAAGCCGCGCGTTGATTGGCAGCTGCTGGAGCAGTATCACGAGGGCCTGATTGCGCTGTCGGCTTGCGTGGGCGGCGAGGTGCCGCGTCTGATTTTGCAGCGCGACATGACGGGCGCGCGGCAGGCGGTCGAGCGCATGGTGGCGCTGTTTGGTAAAGGTAACTATTATCTGGAAGTGCAGGACCACGGCATGCCGGAGCAGAAGACGGTCAACGCCGGACTCAAGCGGCTGGCTGAGGAGACGGGCGTGCCGCTGGTGGCGACCAATGACTGCCACTACATTGCCGCCGCCGACTGCGACACACAGGACGTGCTGCTGTGTATCCAAACCAACAAGAAAATCGACGACCCCGACCGCATGAAGTTTGCCGGCAGCAATTTGTTTGTGCGCAGTGGCGATGAGATGGCCGATTTGTTTGTCGACGTGCCGGAGGCCATTGACAACACGCTGGCCATTGCCGAGCGCTGCCATGTCGAGTTTGACTTTGAGACCTCGCACCTGCCGCACTTTGCACTGCCGGCGGACGAGGATTCGGCCAGCGGCTATTTGGCCAAGCTGGCGGCTGAGGGCTTTGAAAAGCGCTACCCCGATGCCGACGGCGACTACCGGCAGCGGCTTCAGTTTGAGCTGGATATGATTGACCGCATGGGGTTTAGCGATTATTTTCTCATTGTCGGCGATTTTATCAGCTTTGCCAAGGAGCAAGGTATTCCGGTCGGGCCGGGGCGCGGCAGTGCCGCCGGGTCGATGGTCAGCTATTGTCTGGGCATTACCGACGTTGACCCGATTCGCTACAGCTTGTACTTTGAGCGTTTTCTCAACCCCGAGCGCGTCAGCATGCCCGATATTGACATCGACTTTTGCATGCGGCGGCGGCAGGAGGTCATTGACTACGTCGTGCAGCGCTATGGCCACGACCATGTGGCACAGATTATTACCTTTGGTACCATGGCGGCACGCGGCGGCATTCGTGACGTGGGACGAGCCATGGGGCTGGCCTACGGGCAGGTGGACACCATTGCCAAGCTGGTGCCGTTTGGCGTCGGTGTGACGCTGGAGAAGGCGCTGGCGGCCTCACCTGAGTTACGGGCAGCCGAGCAAAGTGACCCGCACATTGCCAAGCTACTGAATACGGCGCGCGCGCTGGAGGGCGTGCCGCGCCATGCCGGAACGCACGCGGCGGGCATTGTCATTACCCAGCAGCCGGTCGTTGAGCTGGTGCCGCTGGCCAAAAACGACGAGGCCATTGTCACGCAGTTTCCCATGAACACCATCGCCGATTTGGGTCTGTTAAAGATGGACTTTTTGGGGCTGCGCAACATTACCGTTATCGACGACGCTGTCAAGCTGATTCGCCGACACACGCCCGATTTTGATTTGGCGGTGGTCGACGAGCGCGACGAGGCGACCTTTGATATGCTGAGCGCCGGTGACACGCAGGGCGTGTTTCAACTGGAAAGTGCCGGCATGACGCGGCTGTGTGTCAATATGCGGCCGCGCTGCATTGAGGACATTACCGCCGTGGTGGCGCTGTACCGGCCGGGTCCGATGGAGCAAATACCGCGCTTTTTGGAGTGCAAAAACCACCCCGAGCGGGTGAGCTATCACCATGAACGGCTGAAGGAAATTCTCAAGGTCACTTACGGTGTTGTGGTGTATCAGGAGCAGGTGCAGCAGATTTTTCGCGAGCTGGCCGGTTATTCGCTGGGGCGCGCCGACAGTGTGCGCCGCGCCATGAGCAAGAAAAAGCACAAGGAGCTGGAGGCCGAGCGGCAGAATTTTATCTACGGCAATGAACCGGAGGGCATTGAGGGTTGCGTTAAGCGCGGCGTCAGCCCGCCGGTGGCCAACACCATTTTTGACGAGATGATCAGCTTTGCCAGCTACGCGTTTAACAAGGCGCACGCCGTTTGCTATGCCATCATTGCCTTTCAGACGGCCTATCTCAAGCGGCATTATCCCAAGGAGTATTTTGCCGCGCTGCTGACCTCGACGAGCGATTCGACCGACGCGGTCAGCCATTATATTAAAGAGTGTCGAAAATCAGGCATTGCCGTGCTGCCGCCCGACATCAACGCCAGCTGTGAGGATTTTACCTGCGAGCCGGCCGGTGTGCGCTACGGCTTAGCGACGCTGAAGAACGTCGGACGCGCGGCGGTGAGCGCCATTGTGGAAAACCGCGAGCTGCTGGGACCGTTTACCGATTTCCACAGCTTTTGCGAGCGCATGAGCCATGCCGAGCCCAACAAACGGGCGTTGGAGTCGCTGATTTACGCCGGTGCCTTTGACAACATGGGCGCGACGCGGCGCGGCTTGATGGACGCCATGCCCATTATTTTGAATGATTTGGCGCGTGCCAAGCAGTCGAATGTCGAGGGGCAGCTGGGCATGTTTGACGACGAGCCGCCGCATCAGAGCAGTCTGCCGGTCACAGCCATGGGTCGGGAGGAGTACGGCGAGTTTGAAAAGCTGTCGTATGAAAAACAGGTGACGGGGCTATATTTATCGGGACATCCCATGCAACATTTTGAGCGCCAGCTGGCGGCCATTGCGCCCATTTCGTTTGGCGAGGTGCTGCGCGACAGCGAACGTGACGAAAACGAGCCGGGCGTCTTTGCCGACAACCAGTGGGTGCGTTTTGCCGGCATGGTGACGGCCATTGTGCCCAAGGTGACGCGCGCGGGCGACCAGATGGCGTTTGTCACGCTGGAGGACGAGGGCGGCGCGCTGGAGGTCATGGTGTTTCCCAAGGTGCTGCAGGCGGCGTCACATTTGGTGCAGAAGGACTGCGTGCTTTGGGGCGAGGGTCGGCTGTCGGTGCGCGAGGACAAGGCGCCGCAGATACTGGCCAATGCGCTGCACGCGATAGAGGACGCGCCGACGGGCGACGAGAAGCTGTGGGTGAAGTTTGCACAAGTGGACAACCGGCTGTTTGAGCGGGTTAAGCAGATGTTGGCGCGGCAGCCGGGCAACACGCCGGCGGTACTGTATATTGAGCCGACCAAGCAGAAGCTGGTGACGCGCTGCCGGTTGAGCGACGAGCTGGTCAGCCAGCTGGCGCGCATGGCCGGGCAGGACAATGTCAAGGTGACCAAGTAGCCGCGGTTGACTTTGTTGCCGTACGGCGGTAAAATGATGAACAGCAGTACCGAAAGGAGATGTTTGCGATGATCAATCGTATCGGAGTTTTAACAAGCGGCGGCGACGCGCCGGGTATGAATGCGGTGGTGCGCGCGGTGGTGCGTACGGCGGCTACCTGCCAGATTGAATGCCTGGGCATTCGGCGCGGTTACAACGGTTTAATCAACGGCGACGTGGTGGAGTTATCGCCCACCGATGTGAACGGCCTTGTCACGCGTGGCGGCACAATGCTGTACACGGCGCGCTGCCCCGAGTTTATGACCGAGGAGGGCGTTATGCGTGGCTTCAACTCGTGCAAGTATCTGGGGCTGGATGGCATTGTTGCCATTGGCGGCGACGGTACGTTCCGGGGCGCGCTCGATTTGTCGCGCAAGGGCGTAAACATGATGTGTGTGCCGGGCACCATTGACAACGACATCGGCTGCACCAACTACTCAATAGGCTTTGACACAGCCTGTAATACCGCCATTGACGCCATTGACAAGCTGCGCGACACCATGCAGAGCCACGAGCGCTGCAGTGTTGTTGAGGTTATGGGCCGCAACGCCGGACACTTGGCGGTGTATGTCGGCATTGCCGTTGGCGCCATCTCAGTACTGGTGCCCGAGCGCAAGGTCGATTACGAGCAGGAACTGATTGAAAAAATCCGCCGTGCGCGTATTCGCGGCCGCACGCATTTTATTGTCATTGTCGCCGAGGGCGTGGGCAAGGGTGAGGATGTCGCCGGTCTGATCCGCAACGAGACGGGCATGGAGGCGCGCGTGACCATTCTGGGTCATGTGCAGCGCGGCGGAAGTCCGCTGGCGCGTGACCGCGTGACGGCCAGCCGCATGGGACGCCACGCCGTGCTGAGTCTCGTGGAGGGAAAGCGTAACCGCGTTGTGGGCATCATTGACGGCGGTATGCAGGATTTTGACATTGAGGAAGCGCTGTTGATGAAGCGTGACCTGCAGCAGAATATGTACGACACCGCGATTGATTTGTCGCAGGTATAACGGGAACTTTT
>JAVBPM010000029.1:0-5414 GCA_031549605.1 Oscillospiraceae bacterium
GGTCGCGGCGCTCAAGGCCGGCGAGATCGAGTTCACCTTCGTCGAGCCCGACGACGCCAAGACCTTCGACGGCGACGACGCCTTCCAGGTGATCGAGGGCGACAGCTTCGTCGTCAACTACATCGGCAGCCACCGTTTGGCTACCGACCTCTACAACATTATCAAGGCCAAGTACCCTGACCGCACGATCCATTTGCAAAAGCTGGGCCCGGTACTGGCCACCCACCTCGGCCTCGAGGTTGTTGCCGTCTGCTGCGAGCTGCGCTAACCAACAAGGTAAAACATGCCCTGGCCAAACAAGCCGGGGCATGTTTTTTTACTTTGTCCCATAGGATGCAGTGAGGTGTTGAATATGAAAGAAAAACTGACCGCGCTGCTGCACAAACTTGTCCCCTATAAGCTACATGGCCTAGCCCTTTTAGCGCTGCTGCTGACTGTGACCGCCTTTGCCGTCGGCATTGAGCCGCAGACCGTCACGGCCATGGCATCCAAGCGCGAGCTGCCCATCTACAGTCTCGCCGACACCACCAAGCGCGCGGCACTGACCTTTGACGCCGCGTGGGGCAACGAGGACACCCAGCAGCTCATTGACATTCTGAAAGAATACAACGTGCACGCCACCTTCTTTGTCGTCGGCGACTGGGCGCGCAAATACCCCGACTCGGTCAAAGCGCTGCACGACGCCGGTCACGAGATTATGAGCCACAGCAACAAGCATGAGCACATGCCACAGCTGTCGCCCGAGCAAATCGTCGAGAACATCAAGACGTCCAACGCCGACATTGAAAAAATCACAGGCGCGCGTGTCACGCTGTTTCGCTTCCCCTACGGCGAATACGACGACAAGAGCGTCCGCGCCGTGCGCGGCATGGGCATCGAGCCGGTGCAATGGGATGTCGACAGCCTCGATTGGAAAGACCTGCCCGCCGACCAGATTACCCAGCGCGTCACCAGCCGCGTCAAGCCGGGCAGCATCGTACTATTCCACAACGCCGCTAAACATACGCCCGCCGCACTGCCCGACATCATCAAAAAGCTACAGGCCGACGGCTATTCGCTGGTCAAGCTAAGCGAGATGGTACTTCGCGACAGCTACCGCATCGACCACGAAGGCCGCCAGCACGCACTCAAACCCGGCGCATAACACAGCCGCGCCGTGTATGTTTTACGCCTCCCTCGGCAATACTGACGTTACAGTCAACACTGCCGGGGGAGGTATCGCATGCAAACCAAAGTTGAGATTTGCGGCGTCAATACCGCCAAGTTAAAAGTATTGCCCAACGCCGAGATTGTGGCGTTGCTCCAAAAAACCAAAGAGGGTGACCGCAGCGCGCGCGAACAGCTGATTAGCGGCAACCTGCGCCTGGTGCTCAGCGTCATCCAGCGCTTCATCGGCCGCGGCGAAAACGTCGACGATTTGTTTCAAGTCGGCTGCATCGGACTGATTAAAAGCATCGACAACTTTGACATCAGTCTAAACGTGCGCTTCTCCACCTACGCCGTGCCCATGATCATCGGCGAAATCCGCCGCTACCTGCGCGACAACTCGTCTATTCCCGTCAGCCGCTCGATGCGCGACACCGCCTACAAGGTGCTCAACGCCAAGGAAAAATTCATGGCCGAGCACTCGCGCGAGCCGACCGTCGACGAGATTGCCAAACTGCTTGAGCTGCAACGCGAGGACATTATCTTCGCCATGGACGCCATCATGGACCCCATCAGCCTGTACGAGCCGGTCTACTCCGACGGCTGCGGCGACGCCATCTGCGTTATGGATCAGGTCAAGGACAACCACAACAACGACGAGAGCTGGTTGCAAACCATCGCCATCAAGGACGCCATCGGCCACCTCACCGACCGCGAGAAAAATATACTGTCCATGCGTTTTTACGATGGCAAAACCCAGATGGAGGTCGCCGGCGAAATCGGCATCTCGCAGGCGCAGGTTAGCCGTCTGGAGAAAAACGCCATCAAACAAATCAAAAAACGCATTTGACGGAGGCGCCCATGTCGACATCACGTCGTAAGCTTATTTTGGCCATTGCCATAGTCTTTGCCCTAAACATTGTCATCATACTCATCGTGCAGACGCTGAGCCGCGCCGACGCTGCCACCTACCGGCAGGGCTCGACCGGCAGCACGGTCAAAACCATCCAAACCAAGCTGAAAAACTGGGGCTACTACAAGGGCGGTATCGACGGCATTTACGGCTCCAAAACCGTCGAGGCCGTCAAGTACTTCCAGCGTAAAAACGGCCTGACCGCCGACGGCATTTGCGGCGCTAAAACACTGGCAGCACTAGGCATCAACGAAAAAAGCTCAACCTCTTCGTCGGCACGCAGCAACGATTTGGAGCTGCTGGCGCGCATCATCAGTGCCGAGGCGCGCGGCGAGCCATACAACGGCCAAGTCGCCGTCGGTGCCGTGGTGATGAACCGAATCAAGCACCCGTCGTTTCCCAACACGCTGGCCGGCGTCATCTATCAGCCCGGCGCGTTTACCGCCGTTACCGACGGCCAGGTCAACAAGCCCATCGCCGACGCCAGTCGCAATGCGGCCGTCGACGCCATGAACGGCTGGGACCCCACCGGCGGCTGCGTCTACTACTACAACCCGGCCAAAACCACCAACAAGTGGATGCTATCCAAGCCGGTCTCGGTCACCATCGGCAAGCATAAGTTTTGCAAATAAACGGACAAGCTTCCGCGGCGTAATGCCCGGAAGCTTGTTTTTTTTATCTCACCTGTTTCTTCACTTTTGTGCTATAATACATGCAGCAGCTCTGTTATACTGGCAATGTAAAGGAGGGCGACTATGAAATTTGACCTGCTGCACCCGGCTGACCAACTGGTTCTGATGATGGACCGCATTTACCAAAAGGGCATGACCACCACCTCGGGCGGCAACCTCAGCATCCTCGACGAGAGCGGCGACATTTGGATTACCCCGTCCGGCATCGACAAGGGGTCGCTGACACGCAACGACATGTGCCGCGTCACACCTGACGGCAAGATTTACGGTCCGCACAAGCCGTCAGTTGAGCTGCCCTTCCACGCCACCATCTACAAGCGCCGGCCCGACCTGCGGGCCGTGCTGCACGCCCACCCGCCCGCACTGGTGGCCTTTTCGGTCGTGCGCGTTCTGCCAGACACCCATTTGGTGTCCAACGCCAGCCGCACACTGGGCAACATTACCATGGCCGGCTATGCCGTGCCCGGCTCACAGCAGCTTGGCGACTACATCGCCGACGAGTTTGAAAAGGGCTTTGATATCGTGGTCATGGCCAACCACGGCGTAGTTATCGGCGCCGAGGATTTGTTCCGCGCCTTTATGAAGTTTGAAACACTCGAATCAACGGCCAAGCTGGAGATTTTCACGCGCAAGCTGGGCAACCCCAAGAGCCTGCGCGAGAGCGAAATCAACCTCACCAACACACGTGACCACCTGACCATGGACGACTTTGTGCCCAACAGGCACAGCGCCGAGGAGTGCGCTGCCCGCCGCGACATGATTCGGCTCATCCACCGCTCCTACCGTCAGGGCCTGTTCGGCAGTACGCAGGGCACGTTCTCAGTGCGCCTGTCCGACGGCAGCTTTATCATCACGCCGTACGGCCTCGACCGCGCCTACCTCGACGAGGCCGACCTCGTGCTGATTAAAAACGGCATGAAGGAGCAGGGCAAGGTGCCCTCACGCTCAGTGCGTCTGCACGAAAAGATTTACGCGCGCCACGGTGAAATCAACTCTGTGTTGGGCGCCAACCCGCGCCACGCCATGGCCTTTGCCGTCACTGACACGCGGTTTGACCCGCGCACCATTCCCGAGAGCTACATCATGCTGCGCGAAATCCAAAAGGTACCCTTCAACTACATTTACATCAAGCAGGACGAGGTAGCCGATATGTTTTCAGCCAAAACACCGGTACTCATCTGCGAAAACAACCAAATTCTCTGCACCGGCAACAGCCTGCTCAACGCCTTTGACCGCCTTGAGGTCACCGAGGCCACGGCTCACTCCATCCTATCGGCCATGGACATCGCGCCGCTCGTGCACATCTCCGACAGTGAGGTGGCCGAAATCGACAAGGCTTTCAATCTTTCGTAAAGCGCCACACGGCAACATAGCCGCCGCGCACGTCGCTATACAGAAAAAAGAGGGTTGAGACAGTTCTCAACCCTCTAAGTTTGTACATCTCACAACATTCTGACAAAGGTCAGCAGCGCTTCCTCCATGGTGAACGTCCCCAGCGGGTCAAACTTACCGCCCGACTTGCCGTTCATGACGCCCTTGGCCTTGACAAAGGAGATATAGCTGTATGACCACGACGGCGCGACGGCGGCGTCCTTAAACGGAATGGTTTTTGCCCCAGGCACCTTGTCGCCCAGCACAACGCACACCTGCGACAATATCTTGGCCGCCTCGGCGCGGGTAATATTATTGTTGGGCGCAAACTTATTTTTGCCCACGCCACTGACAATCTTCAGCCTGGCCGTGGTAACGACCTGTTGGTTTTTGCAGTCGGTAAAGCTGACGTCGCTCAGCGCGCCGGCATAGCCCCGCACCACCGCGTCAATCTTTTTGCCTGTCTTGACCTCAAGGTATTTCACCGCCAGCCGGCAAAAGTTCAGGCGGCTAATCGGCTTTGTATAGCGATACTGCAAGTCGGCCGGCACAATGCCTTTGGCAATCGCCTTGTTAACCTCGTCCTTGGCCCAGCTCGACGGCTGGTCGGGCGTATCGTTGGCCGAGTCGCTGAAAAAGAGTTCGCGAATGGTCAGCTGTGAACCGTTGCCGGCATTGTTGAGTTGAATCATAGGGTAATCAACGGCGTAGTTGCCGTAAGGCGTCACGCCGTCAACCGGCACCATATTCAAATAACCATTGAGGTTAATCGTGCCCTTAAACGTGCCGGCGCGCCCGTCGTGGTAAATCGACTTAAGCGCCGCCTGTCCGCTGGCACGGGTAATAACGTCGGTCAGCGGCAGCGTCCGGCTGCCATTGACAATTAAAAACACATTCCAACCGCCCGGCCCAACGTAGGTCAAATCAACGTGCAGATAGCAGTCCTTGCTCAGGTTGAGCGACTGCCGCGCGTAGCCGGCGGGATAGGTGCCGGTCATAACCGGCGCACACTGGGCAAATATGATGTTGGGCTTGATAATCATCTCGCCCTTAGCGCCCAGCGACGTTTTCAGCCAAGCACTGTTGTCGCCGAAATAGGTGGTCTCGTTGTTGTAGCCCGACTGAATGCGCCACATACTGCTGTCCACTGTCGGCTGTACAAACAAATCATCGGGAAATTGGGCCATAGCGCCCAGCGGCAGCGCCAACAGCACTGTCGCCAGCAAAAATGCCAAAAGTCTCTTTCCGTTCAAGCGATCACTCCTCACAGAAAACGGCTGCCACGCGGCACA